>NZ_JARWCR020000042.1:0-75337 GCF_029846695.2 Bradyrhizobium nivariense
GACCCCGCCCGGATGTCCCCCCGGGCGGGGTCATCCGTTTCAGCGCCAGAACAGCCCAGCGACGACTTGGCTCAGACTGCCTTCCGATTGCACGTTCCGCGTGTCAGGATACGAATCGGGGGCTGGAGGGCGAGCGTGAATTGGCGGGTCTCAATTGGATCGATCCTGATCGGGATCCTGGCATCGACGCAGGCATTTTCAGAGCCGGAGTCACGACCGCAAGCAGCGATCCAGGGTGACAGTCGCGCTGCCGTGGACATAGAGATCGTGATCGCGGTCGACATTTCCTACTCGGTGGAGCCGGACCTGGCAGCTCAACGCGAAGGCTTTGCCAATGCCATCGTTTCGCAGGAGTTTCTTCGAGCCTTGCGGACCGGCCCGATCGGCAAGATAGCGTTGACCTATTTCGAATGGTCATCCACGAACGACCAGAAAATCATCGTCCCCTGGCGGCAGATCGACGGACCGGAAGCGGCCGAGGCCGTCGCGACTGAAATCATGAAGGCGCCGATCCGCCGCGGTTCGCGCACCTCGATTTCGAGTGCGATCAAGTTCGCGGTGCCGCTGTTCGAGCAGGGCCCGTACCAGGGCTCGCGTCGTATCATCGACATTTCGGGCGATGGTCCCAACAACAACGGCGATCCTGTCACCACTGCGCGCGACACAGCGTTGCAGCAGGGCATCGTCATCACCGGCCTGCCAGTCATGATCAATGCAACACCCCCTGGTCAGGCGGACATCAACCATGTGGACCATATCGATTGGTACTATGAGGATTGCGTGATCGGCGGCCCAGGTTCCTTTGTTGTGCCGGTCACCGATCGCGAAAACTTCAAGCAGGTGATCCGGACCAAGCTGGCTCTCGAGGTCGCAGGCGGCGCGCCGGATCAATCGCCTGCTTACTCTGTGGACAAGAAGCCGCGAGTTCTCTGCACGATCGGCGAAAAGCTCTGGCAGCAGCGGTGGGATACGATCGGGCCGGCGACGAATAGTCCGGCGACGAGCAAGCCGGCGGCAAACGGCCCGACGAACAAGGAGGACGCGTTGCTCGACAAGAAGATGAAGGGCATCTGCCGCGGCTGCTAGGTGCTTACGTGAGCCGGCGACCGACCGCCGACCTTCACGACTCCGCCGCCCCTCCCATTTGCCTAGCCTCAGATAGATCGCCAGCAAGGGCCGGCTCCGCTCAAGCAGTCCGGATTCCCCGGCACCGTCAGGCAATGTTGCTGTCACGTCACACCGAGATGCGAACCATCCCCTGCGGCAATCCGCACTAGTTGCTATTGAGAATTAATCGCAATAAGGTTCGCAACGAGTTCAGGGGCTTGGGAAGAAGCCGGATCGGATCGAGATCATCTCGCCCGATCGCGGGAGCACCTAAGACCTGATGACAGGGCCGCCGCGAATCGGCAGGGATAATCGCGGCGAATGGGACACATTCGTGTTTGGGGGCGTGCGTTTTGACGTTGAGAGGTCACCGACACCGGTATTTGCGGACGGCCGCGGCGATTGCCTCGGGCGTGCTGGCTTTTCCAGCCGCCGGCCATGCGGCCGATCTGCCGTTGAAGGCGCCGGCGCTGAAAGCCGTCTATGACTGGACGGGCCTCTATATCGGTGCGCACGCCGGCTACAGCCTCGGCTCGTCGCGCTTTACGCTGAGCGACGGCGCCGCGATTAGCGACAACGGCGTCTTCAGCGGCATGAGTGGCGGCGTGCAGGCCGGCTACAATTACCGGCTCAACTCCGGTTGGCTGGTCGGCGTCGAAGGCGATTTTTCGTTTCCGAACTACATCATCTCGAACTCGACCGTCTCCTTCCTGGCGACACCCGCCAACACCGTCACCCAGCAATGGGACTACACCGCGAGCCTGCGCGGCCGCGTCGGCTACACCAGCGGTTCGTGGCTGGTCTACGCCACCGGCGGCTTTGCATGGATGGGCGAGCGCTATTTCGACACGCCGGCCGCGGGCGAAGTCCCGAAAATCCTGAACACGCGGCCCGGCTGGATCGCGGGTGCCGGCATCGAATACGGCTTCGCGCCGCATTGGAGCGCGCGGGTCGAATATCTCTACAGCCGCTTCGACGGCGCCAACGTCGCCTTCTCCACAGGCGCCCAATACACCTCTTCATCACTCGACTTTCAGTCGATCCGGCTCGGCCTCAATCGCAAGGTCGATTGGCCAGGCATGCCGAGCTACAATCCCAAAAGTTCGCTGTTCGACGCTGAATCGGATCGCTGGGAGATCCACGGCCAGAGCACCTATCTGCCGCAAGGCTATCCGTCGTTCCCCGCGCTCTACAGCGGGCCGAACTCGCTCTCGCCATCGACGCAGGCCAAGGCGACCTGGAGCAACAGCCTGTTCCTGAACGCGCGGCTGTGGGACGGCGGCGAGGTCTATTACAATCCCGAACTGCTCCAGGGTTTTGGATTGAACGACACGGTCGGCGCGGCAGGCTTCCCCAATGGCGAAGCGCAGAAGTCGAACTTTCCCTATCCGCATTACAACACCTCGCGCCTGTTCGTGCGCCAGACGTTCGGCTTTGGCGGCGAGCAGGAAGAGCTCGCCAGCGGCCAGTTGCAGCTTGGGCAGAAGGTCGATGTTTCCAGGCTCACGGTGCAGGCCGGCAAATTCGGGGTGGTCGACGTGTTCGACGGCAATGCCTACGCCAAGGACACCCGCAAGGATTTCATGAACTGGTCGCTGTGGGCGCCGGGCGCCTTCGACTATTCCGCCGACAAGGTCGGCCTCACCTACGGCGTCACCGCCGAGCTCAACCAGAGGCAATGGGCGCTGCGCGGCGGCTATTTCCTGATGGTCGCGGAGCCCAATTCAAATCATTTCGACACCAAGGTCGGGGAGCGCGGCCAGTACGTGGTCGAGCTCGAAACGCGGTTCTCGCTGTTCGGCCAACCCGGCAAGCTCAGGACCATGGGCTGGCTCGACAGCGCCAATATGGGAAGCTTCCGCGAGACGCTGGACAATCCCGCGCTGAATCTCGACATCGCACAGACCCGGCGCGGCCGCGTCAAGGTCGGCTATGTCGTCAATCTCGAGCAGGCGATCACGGACGATGTCGGGCTGTTCGGCCGCTGGAGCTGGAACGACGGCAAGTCAGAAACGGTTGCCTTCACCGATATCAACCGCAGCCTGTCCGGCGGCCTGTCGATCAAGGGCACGAAATGGGGCCGGCCCGACGACGTGGTCGGCGTCGGCGGCGCCATCAATGCTATCTCGCAGGACTATCGCGACTTCCTGGCCGCCGGCGGCCTCGGTGTTCTCATCGGCGACGGCGCGCTCAACTACCGCAAGGAGCGCATCCTCGAAACCTATTACGCCTACGCGCTGAACAAGAATCTCACCCTCACCGCGGACTACCAGCTCATCGTCAACCCCGCCTACAACGCCGACCGTGGACCGGTGTCGGTGTTTTCGGGACGGCTGCACGGCGAGTTCTGATCGCGACTCAGAACAGCAGCGCGACGCCGGAGACGAACAGCAGCGCGAGCACGATCTTGCGGAACATCGCCTCATCGATCCGGCCGAACAGCTTCAGCCCGAGCCACGTCCCGGCAAACAGAAACGGCAGGCCAAGCGCAAACAGCTTTGCGGTGTCGAGCGTGAGCGCCCCCTTGGCGCCCAGCAGGAACGCCGCCATGGCGAACACCACGACTGCGACGGGCTGGAAGGTCGCGCGCTGGACGTCCTTGGGCAGGCCACGCAGATTGCACCAGATGGTGATGATGATGCCGGCAAGGCCGGTCAGCCCGCCGAGCAGGCCGTTGACGAAACCAATCGACATGTCGGCGGTGCGCGGCACGATTGTCGCGACCTTGAGCTGCGGCCTGAAGAACGCATAGAGGCTGTAGACGATCAGGATCGCCCCAACCGCGATGCGGACGCTGTTCGGGTCAGCCCAGGTCAGAAGCGACACGCCGACCGGCACGCCAAGGACGGCGCCGACCATGAACGGCCACAGCCGGCGCCAGTCGAGCGCGCTGCGCAATTTCCAGACCGAGTAGCCCTGCACCAGAAGTCCGAAGCCGACGATCAGGCTCGCGCTCTGAAGCGGCGTCAGCACATAGAGCCACAGCGACGCCGCGACCAGGCCGAAGGCAAAGCCGGAGAGGCCGGCGACGAACGCGCCGGCGAAGGTGGCCATCAGGAAAAGGGTAAGCTCGATCGTGATCCCGTCCATTGCTCGCTCCAAACATCAGCGAGCAGCGCTTGCGTGGGATCACCCACTTCACGGGGAGGCTGCGACACCCCCAGGCTGGAAAGCCTAGGTGAAGCCGGCTGCTTCCACAATGACCATGTTACGCGGCCCGGATCGCGTCCAGAAACTTCCCAACCTCGACCTTGAGGCGGCTGCTCTCGCCGGACAGCGATCTCGCAGACGCAAGCACGTTGGAGGAAGCCGATCCGGTCTGGCTCGCGCCGCGCTGCACGTCGACGATGCTGGCGGAGACCTGCTGGGTGCCGCGTGCCGCCTGCTGCACGTTGCGGGAAATCTCCCGCGTCGCCGCGCCCTGCTCCTCGACCGCCGAGGCGATCGCCGATGCGATCTCGGACATGCGGGTGATGGTGTCGCCGATCGCCTTGATGGCGCCGACGGAATCCTCCGTCGCGCTCTGGATTCCCGTGATCTGCTGGCTGATCTCGCCGGTGGCCTTGGCGGTCTGCTCGGCCAGCGCCTTGACCTCGGAGGCGACCACGGCGAAGCCGCGCCCGGCCTCGCCGGCGCGCGCCGCCTCGATGGTCGCATTGAGTGCCAGAAGATTGGTCTGGCCCGCGATCTGGCTGATGAGCTCGACCACGTCGCCGATCCGGCCGGCAGCCTTGGCGAGCTCGCCGACATAGTCGTTGGTTCGCCCTGCCTGCTGCACCGCTTCGCTGGCGACGCGCGCGGAATCCTGGACCTGCCGGCTGATCTCGTCGACCGAGGACGCCATTTCCTCCGCGGCCGCGGCAACGGTCTGCACATTGGTGGAGGCCTGCTCGGAGGCGGCCGCGACGGTCGCGGTGACCTTTTCCGATTGGTCGGCGGTGCTCGTCAGCGTTCCCGCCGACACTTCCAGCTCCGACGATGCCGACGATACGGTGTTGATGACGTCGCCGATCAACGCTTCGAAATCGCGCGCGATCTGGTCCATGCGCTGGCTGCGCCGGAGTTTTGCCTCGGCTTCGACCGCGGCTGCCTCGTCGGCGGCCTTCTTGTCGACCAGCGAATCCTTGAAGTGCTGGAGCGAGCCCGCCACCTGGCTGATCTCGTCATTGCGGCCCGTCACGGGAATCTCGATCTCGTGCTGTCCGGCGGCGAGCGTTGCGATCACATTCGCGAGCCGGCTCAGCGGCGTCACCACGCGGCTGCGCAGCATCATGGTCACGCCACCGAGCGTCCCCAGCAGCGCCAGCACTGCAACGCCCGCGAGCGCGAGCATCGCCAGCGCGCCGTCGCGCGAGGCCGAGGCGCGCTCGGCAGCTTCCGCCAGCGCGGCGTCGCGCACGCCGTAGAACATCTGGATGGCCGGCACGATCACGTTGGCGAGCTCCTCGGCGTTGATGCCGTACTTGCCGTCGCTCCGGGCCGCGGGCATCTCCTTGTCCACGGCAGAAGCTGCTCTTCCGAAATAGGATTCCGTCGCCGCCTTCAGCGCGGTGGCGATGCGGGGCGGGCTTCCGAGCTGGTCGATGCCGGCCTCGATGCGCTCGCGGTCGGCCTCTACCCGCCCCTGCATACGATCCATCAGCGAGAATTCGGCCGCCGTGAGCGGTCGGCGTGCGCTCAGCGCCGGCGACAGCGTGGCAGCGCGGCTGCCGGCCGAGACGCGCAAATCCTGCGCCGTTCGCGCCAGGCTCAACAGCGCCGCAAGCGAGGAATCGGCATTGATGATCTTCGCTTCGAGCCGGTTCATGATCGGCTCGATATTGCCGATGACCTCGGCAACGCCTGGAAGGAAGCCCTTGATCACAGCGCTGTCGCGCGCCGCCAGGGGAACGCTCATCGCGCGATCCGCCGCCGTGGTGACATCCTTGAGCCGCCGCGCGGCACGGTCGAGGTTCTCGATCATCGGTCCGGAATCATCCAGCATCATGATGGCGCGCCTTGCCCCCTCGAACGCGGCATCGGCTGCTTTCGCGGCCTTCGCGGCGGCATCGATCTGCGCCTGTGTTGCAGGGTTCTCCTGGAAGATCGGGGAGATGTAGGGAGCGCGAAGGCCGGCGACCTGCTGGCTGACCATCAGGGTCGCACCAAAAGCGTCGACCGTCTTGATCGCGTCGGAGCGGTTCGTGAAGATGCGCGTCTGTGGTACGAGCACCTCGGCGCCAAGGACGACTGCAAAAACCGTCACCGTCAGCATCGACAGCGCGAAGAGCTTCCCGATCCGCATCCTGGTCCCCGAATACATTTCTACAAATGTCGAAAACCTAGCTGGCGGCCGCTAAGGGCCGGTTAAGCAGGGACATGCCCGTAGTTCCGCGGGGCGGCAGCGTCGCGGGCCTTTCGGAACACAGTGTCGCACCGAGGTTCCTCGCGGTGCCGAATGCGACAGAATCGTCGGCATTTCTTCCCCGAATACCTATATCAATGCCCTGTGCCGCTATCTGGCCACACTCCCTTACCTCGGAATGTCAATGCTCTCCGTCGAACTCGCTATCGTCGTTGTCCTGATCGTCATCAACGGCTTGCTGTCCATGTCCGAGCTGGCCGTGGTCTCGTCACGCCCGGCCCGGCTGTCAATGCTCGCCGCCAAGAGCGTACGCGGCGCCGAGCGGGCGCTGACGCTCGCGGCCGATCCCGGCAAATTCCTCTCGACAGTGCAGATCGGGATCACGCTGGTCGGCGTACTCTCCGGCGCGTTCTCGGGCGCGACGCTCGGACAGCGGCTGACGCAATGGCTGCTCGAGCTCGGCCTGTCCGCAGGGATTGCCGACATCGTCGGCGTCGGCATCGTGGTCACGCTCATCACCTACGCCACCCTGATCGTCGGCGAGCTGGTGCCGAAGCAGGTGGCGCTGCGCGACCCCGAGAGCATCGCGGTCAGGGTCGCGCCTGCGATGCACCTTCTGGCGCGGATCTCGCTGCCGCTCGTTTTCCTGCTCGATCTCTCCGGCAAGCTGATCCTCTCGCTGCTCGGCCGCGGCGGCAAGGCCGAGGAGAAGGTCTCGGAGGACGAGATCCATCATCTCGTCAGCGAGGCCGAGAGCGCGGGCGTGCTGGAATCCGGCGAAAAGGAGATGATCGCAGGCGTGATGCGGCTCGGCGACCGGCCGGTCGGCGCGATCATGACGCCGCGCACGGAGGTCAACGAGATCGACCTGCGCGATGCACCGGAGATCATTCAAGCGACCATCGCGAAGAGTCCGCATTCGCGCTTTCCCGTGTCCGACGGCGACCGCGACAAGCCGATTGGCGTGCTCCAGGCCAAGGACCTGCTGGTCGCCTACATGAACGAGCGCACGCCGGATTTGCGCGTGCTGGTTCGCGAGGCGCCTGGCATTCCTGCGTCGGCGGATGCCCGCGACGTGCTGGCAATCCTGAAGGCTGCGCCGGTGCATGTCGGCCTCGTCTACGACGAATACGGCGCCTTCGAAGGCATCGTGACGACGGCTGACATTCTGGAATCGATCGTCGGCGCCTTCCATTCCGAGGAAGGCCCGCCGGAACCGGCCTACGTCAAGCGCGCTGACGATTCGCTGCTGATCTCAGGCTGGATGCCAGTCGACGAGTTCGGCGAGCTGCTCGGCATCGAACTGCCGCCGCACCGCTACAACACTGTCGCCGGCCTCGTGCTGCAACAGTTCAACGTGCTGCCTGATGTCGGCGACGCCTTCGACCTCGGCGGCTGGCACGTCGAGGTGGTCGATCTCGACGGGCGGAGGATCGACAAGATTCTGGCGAGCCGGAGCGGCGAGAAGGCGGCGGCGTGAGTAACGCCACTCGTCGTCCCGGCGAATGGTCGGGGATGCCGACGGGGCTGGTGACGTCGAGCGCGGCGCCGGTATCGGACAGGTTGCGGACGGTGCAGTCGATCGCGCCGCCGCCGAACTCGATCGTCGCGGCCTTCAGCACGCGATGCCTGCCTCTATTGCGTCGCTCGTCCATAGGGCCAACTTACACCCAAGCTGACACAGACATTAAGATGCAATCCGGCTCCCGTTAAATTTACGCGCGATCAGACCTCGCGATATCATCTGGCGGTATCATATGGTGGGCCGGCGCCCTATGGCGCCGGCTGGAACGTCTCCGTCCGCGCCATCCGCCAGGCGTCGCGGAAGCGTGGGTCTTCGGTGCCTTCGAGCAGCTCGCCCGGACGCAGCGACGGATAAAGCTGCGCGAAGGATTTCACCTGGGTCGTCGACGTCCGCTGGCTGAAGTGGATCGGGCGCAGCTGCTGCGGATGTTCGAGGCCGGCCGCGGCGATCAGCTCGGTCAGCGAGTACAGCGTCGCATGGTGATAATTGTGCACGCGGTCGATCTTCAGCGGCACGTAGAGCGCGCGCGCCCGCGTCGGGTCCTGGGTCGCGACGCCGGTCGGGCAGCGGTCGGTGTGGCAGCTCAGCGACTGGATGCAGCCGAGCGAGAACATGAAGCCGCGCGCCGAATTGCACCAGTCGGCACCGATCGCCATTGCGCGCGCCATGTCGAAGGCGGTGGCGATCTTGCCGGACGCGCCGATCTTGATGCGGTCGCGCGCGTTGATGCCGATCAGCGCGTTGTGGACAAAATTGACACCCTCGCGCATCGGCATGCCCAGATGGTCCATGAACTCCAGCGGCGCTGCGCCGGTGCCGCCCTCGTTGCCGTCGACGACGATGAAATCAGGATAGATGCCGGTCTCGATCATCGCCTTGCAGATCGCCAGAAACTCCCAGGGATGGCCGATGCACAGCTTGAAGCCGGTCGGCTTGCCGCCGCAGAGGCGGCGCATCTCGCCGATGAACTGCATCATCCCGGTCGGCGTCGAGAAGGCGCGGTGCGAGGCCGGCGAGATGCAATCCTCGCCCATCGCGACGCCGCGGATCTTGGAAATTTCCTCCGAGACTTTCGCCGCCGGCAGCACGCCGCCATGGCCGGGCTTGGCGCCCTGGCTGATCTTGAGCTCGACCATTTTGATCTGGTCCTGGCTCGCGACGCGCGCGAACGCTTCGGGATCGAAGGCGCCGTCGAGATGACGACAGCCGAAATAGCCCGAGCCGATCTCCCAGATGACGTCGCCGCCCATCTCTGCGTGATAGGGACTGAAGCCGCCCTCGCCGGTGTCGTGCGCGAAGCTGCCCTTCTTCGCGCCGGCATTCAGCGCGCGCACGGCGTTCGGGCTGAGCGCGCCAAAACTCATCGCCGAGATGTTGAATACCGAGGCCGAATAGGGCTTCGCGCAATCCGGCCCGCCGATGGTGACGCGGAATTTCTCGTCGGCATGCGTCTTCGGCGAGACCGAGTGATGCATCCACTCATAGCCCTCGCGGTAGACGTCCTCCTGGGTGCCGAACGGGCGCTTGTCGAGCTGCATCTTGGCGCGCTGATAGACCACCGCACGGATGTCGCGCGAGAACGGCATGCCGTCCTTCTCGCTCTCGAAGAAATATTGCCGCATCTCCGGGCGTATCTCTTCGAGCAGAAAGCGGATATGCGCCGAGATCGGGTAGTTGCGCAGAACGGCGTGGCCCTTCTGCATGAGGTCGCGGACGCCAAGCAGTGTCAACGCGCCGAAGATCAGGATCGGGATCAGCAGGATGTCGAAGATCTTGCCATCGGCGAAGCCGATGCCGATCAGCAGCGCCGTGACCACCGCGCAGATGGTCAGGACGATGAAGCGCGGGGAGAATGGCAGCAGCAGGGTTTCCATGATCCCCTCTTCCGCCAGCGGCAACCGTTTGGTCGATAAGTTGGGCGATTCCTGCGTCTTATTCTCGTCGGCCACGATTCCCATCCTCTCGCCAGCATGAGGCGGTACGATACGCCCGCGCCTGTCATACGGATATGACGTGGCCCTTGTTTCAGGCTAGCGAATTCGGCGGAGACAAATCAATCAGCCCGATGGCTGGGCTTTTGCAGTGCAGCAGAGGACAGGACAATGACCCTGTGGCATCGCCTCGTGCGGGGTACGCTGGAACGGGCTGTCTGGTTCGGGAATGTCGCGGGCTGAGAAGTAGAATGTGGGTCGTGAGGCGGGTCGGCGACCACACTCATCGCCGTCGTCCCGGCCTAGTGCGCAATTGCGCACGGGGGCCGGGACCCATAACCACAGGAAGCGGTTTGGCGAAGACTGGTCGTTTGGGGACCGGCATCATCCGCGAGTCGAGAGACCTCGCGGTATGGGTCCCGGCCCCCCGTGCGCAATTGCGCACTAGGCCGGGACGACCAGAGCGAGCGGCGCTTTACCGCTCGACGAACGCCTTCTCGATCACGAAATGGCCGGGCTTGTTGCCGGAGCCCTCGACGAAGTCGCGGCCCTCGAACATCACTTTCAGCTCTTCGAGCATTGCCGGGCTGCCGCACATCATGATGCGGTCGGTCGCGATGTCGAGCGGGCCCTGGCCGATGTCGTTGAAGATCTGCTCGGAGCTGATGAGGTCGGTGATGCGGCCGCGGTTTTTGAACGGCTCGCGGGTCACGGTCGGATAGTAGATGAGCTTGTCCGCGAGCAACTCCCCGAACAGCTCGTCCTCGCGAAGGCTGGCCACGAGCTTCTCGCCATAGGCGAGCTCGGAGACCTGACGGCAGCCATGCACCAGCACGATGCTGTCGAACTGGTCGTAGACTTCGGGATCCTTGATCAGGCTCGCGAACGGCGCAAGCCCCGTGCCGGTCGAGAGCAGCATCAAACGCTTGCCGGGGATGAGGTTGTCGGTGATCAGCGTGCCGGTCGCCTTGCGTCCGACCAGGATCGTGTCGCCTTCCTTGATCTTCTGGAGACGCGAGGTCAGCGGGCCATCCTGAACCTTGATCGAGAAGAACTCGAGCTCTTCCTCGTGATTGGCGCTCGCCATGCTGTAGGCACGGAGCAGCGGACGGCCCTCAACCTCGAGGCCGATCATCGCGAACTGGCCGTTCTGGAAGCGGAAGCCGGAATCGCGGGTGGCGCGAAAGCTGAACAGCGTGTCGGTCCAGTGCTGGACGGAAAGAACTTTCTCTCGGTAAAACGCGCTCATGATTTTCGCTATTCCGAATAATTACGGTTTTAGGGCAAAATCGTTGCCCGGCCCCTGAAAGCGGAGCGGACACCATTGCCATGGCGGAGGATTTCGCGTCTGTGATCTACGCCATTGCGACCAATAATCAACCTCGTTCCGGATGCAATTGATGCCGGTCAAACCGGCATTTGCGGCGGAAATGGTCACATCATTAATGAATCTGCTGCCGGGCGCGCGCGGAGGGCAATTTCTTTTCCCTCCAGGGCTTGATTGCAGCACTTAATTTCCGTCGCGCTCGCGATAATTTCATTAAGAATAGCTCTGACTTTCACCCCGGTTTGGCGCCGTTTCCCGCATTTTTGCGGCTTTTGGCGACAGGAACGACTGGACCTAGCGACCGAAACACATGGCGGCGAGCGGCGAGCGAATCTTCGTCCAGGCGATCAAGCGCTATTGCGCGAACCATGGCATCGCGCTCGATGTCCGCGCCGGTGGCTGGCTGCTCGCGATGCGCCGGGGCGAGCAGCGTCACTTCGCCTTCGGCTACGACATCGGCCTCAACAGCGCCATCGCGCATCGTCTTGCCAACGACAAATCAGCTACGGCCGAGGTGCTTGCGCTCGAAGACGTGCCCCGCATTCCCCATCACCTCTTCCTCAATCCGAGCATGGGCGCGCAAATTGCCGGCCCCGATTGGCGCGAGGCGATGCTGTCGTTGCTCGCGCAGAATCCACAAGGCGTCGTGGTGAAGCCGAACGAGGGCACCTCGGGACGCGCGGTGTTCAAGGTAGCGAACAGTGACGAGCTCGATCGCGCCGTCGGCGAGGTTTTCTCGTCGAGCTTCGGCCTCGTGATCGCGCCCTATGTCGAGATCGAGGATGAGGTGCGCGTGATCCTGCTCGATGGTCAGCCGATGATCGTCTACCGCAAGGAGCGCCCGCAGGTCACTGGCGACGGCGTGCAGACATTGCGTGAACTGGCGACCGCGGCGGGACATGAGAAGCAGCTCCGCGAGATCGGTGCGGGCGAGGCGAACGCCATTGTCCCGAAGGGCGAGCAGCGCATCTTGAACTGGCGGCACAATCTCGACGCCGGTGCGCGGCCGGTGCTCCTGAACGGCGGTGAAGTCCGCGCGGCTTGCGCACAACGCGCCATCGACGCTGCCAACGCCATCGGCATTACCTTCGCATCGATCGATTTGGTCCGCGTCGATGGCGAGTGGCGTGTGCTCGAGATCAATTCCGGCGTGATGATGGAAGCGCTGGGGAAGCTGCATCCCGAGCTGGTGCAGGCGACGTACGATGCGGCGCTGGATCGGATGTTTGGCGAGGAGTTCTGAGCAGATTCATGCAGCCAAGGGCGCTCTGCACCCTCTCCCCTTGTGGGGCCCACAAGGGGAGAAGGAAGAAAGCGCTAATTATTCGCGCTCGCCGAATCGTCCATCGCCTTGAAGGCTTCCTCCAGCTGCAGCGAGATCGGCACGTTCATCCGTTCGCCGGTCGGAAGCCGTGCGATGAACCATTTGTTGTAGAGCGGGACGAGGTCGTGATTGGAGCCGAGTTTGCGGAAGGTGCGATCGACCACGGCCGTCAGTTGCGGTTCGCCCTTGCGGAACATGATGCCGTAGGGGTCGTAGGACAGGTAATCGCCGGTGACGCGGAACTTGTCCTGTGCCTTGTGGCGCACGATCAGGCCGGAGAGCAGGATGTCGTCGGTCGCAAAGGCGTCGGCCTTGCCGTCGACGAGCATCTGGTACGACTGCTCGTGATCCGCACCGACGACGATGTTCAGTCCCAACGAGGACTTCTTGTCGGCCGCCTGGATCGCCTGCTCGTTGGTGGTGCCCTTCGTCACCACGATGGTCTTGCCCTTCAGATCGGCCAAGGACTGGACGCTTGATGCCTTCGACACCATCAGCTTGGTGCCGGCGACGAACATCAGTGGCGAGAACGCCACCCGCTTGCCGCGCTCGGCGTTGGCCGTGGTCGAGCCACACTCCAGGTCGATCTTGTTCTGGATCACGGCATCGATGCGGTCGTCGGAGGTGACCTTGACGTAGCCGATCTTCAGATTGGGATCGTCGACCTCGACGCCGATCTCCTCGACGATGGCCTCGCAGAGCTCGAGGCTGTAGCCGATCGGCCGGTTGGCCTGGTCGAGGAAGGAGAACGGCGGCGAGCTCTCGCGATAGCCGAGCCGCACGGTGTGTGCGTTCTTGATGGCGAGCAACGTCGGGCTAAGCCCTTCGCTGCCGCCGCTCTGGGCAGAGGCACCGGTTGCCAGCAGGCACGCTGCCAGCAACAGGCCGCCCGAAATCGCCGTTGAAAGGCGCATGATGCACCTCAATGGCCGGCCATGGCGGGCACTTCGCCGGGGATCATGTCTCCCGGCACGGCGTCGTCCGCTCCAACCTCGTGCTCGGGCCCGAGCTCGCCTTCCCACTTTGCCACGACCGATGTCGCCAGCGTATTGCCGATCACGTTGGTGGCGCTGCGGCCCATGTCGAGGAAGGTGTCGATGCCCATGATCATGAGCAGACCCGCCTCCGGGATGCCGAACTGTGACAGCGTCGAGGCGATCACGACGAGGGAGGCGCGCGGCACGCCGGCGACGCCCTTCGAGGTGATCATCAGGGTCGCCAGCATTGCGAGCTGCGTGCCGAGCGGCATGTCGATGTGATAGCTCTGCGCGATGAAGACACTCGCGAAGGTGCAGTACATCATCGTGCCGTCGAGATTGAAGGAATAGCCGAGCGGCAGCACGAAGCTCGAGATCCGCGATGAGGCGCCGAACTTGTTCAGCCCCTCCAGCGTCTTCGGATAGGCCGCTTCAGAGCTCGCGGTGGAGAACGCGATCATCAGCGGCTCGCGGATTAGCTTCAGCAGATGGGCGTAGCGCGGCCCGATCACGATAAAGCCCACGACCACCAGGATGCCCCACAGCAGCGCGAGCGAGAGATAGAACCCGCCCATGAAGACGATGAGCTTCCAGAGCACCAGCAGGCCGTTCTTGGCAACCGTCGCGGTGATGGCGGCCCAGACGGCGAACGGCGCGAATAGCATCACATAGCCCGTAACCTTGAGCATGATGTGGCCGATATCGTCGATCAGCGCCAGGATCGGCTTGGAGCGCTCGGGCATCGAGCCCATCGCCACCGAGAAGAACACGGCGAAGATCACGATCTGCAAGATCTCGTTCTGCGCCATCGCATCCGCGATCGAGGTCGGGATCAGATGGGTCAGGAATTTTTCGATCGAGAAGGCGGAAACCGGCAGGCCGGTCGATTGCGTCTTGTCAGGCAGCGTGCCGGGGAAATTCGCGCCGGGCTGGAGCAAATTGACCATCACGAGACCGAGCATCAGCGAGACGAAAGAAGCGCTCACGAACCAGCCCATGGTCTTGGCGAAGATGCGGCCGAGCTTGGAGCCCGAGCCCATATGAGCAATGCCGCCGACCAAAGTCGCAAACACCAACGGCGCGATGATCATCTTGATCAGACGCAGGAAAATCACGGCAATCAGGTTGATGGACGAGGCCCAGTCGCCGCGCGTGTCGGGCAGGAAATTGTAAATCGCCGCGCCCATGATGATGCCCAGCACCATCGCCACCAAAATGAATTGCGTAAACCTGTTCGACATTGAAGACCCCCGCTACACCGGCCGCTTCATGATGTCGCAGATATGACGATCACGCAACACGCTTGGCGTGTGACCGCGGTGGGCGGGAGGTTCCCGTTGCGAAACCGGCGCCCGCGATCTAGCCTTCATGCAGCGCACAACGAATGCGGCTTGCACCTTTTTCTTGCGGCGGCTGCATCAATAATCGTCAAACACGCGAAGGGGAAACATCATGAGCGGCAGCATCAATCGTCAGATTCTTCTGGTCGAAAAGCCCAGCGGCAAGCTCGGCCCCGAGCACTTCAAGATGGTCGAAGGCGCGATGCCGGAGCCGAAGGACGGCGAGGCCTTGCTGCGCGTGCGTTACATCTCGCTCGACGCCGCCAACCGGGCATGGATGCACGGCGCGACCTATCGATCCGCGGTCGAGGCCAACAGCGTGATGGCCGGCGGCGCCATCGCCGAGGTCATCAGTTCGAAGGCACCGGGGCTTGCGCCGGGCGACATCGTGTTCGGCGACACCGGCTGGCAGGAGTTTGCCGTGGTGGCGGCAAAGCATCTCACGAAAATGCCGAAGCTCGAACCAATGACGCATCTGCTCAGCGTGTTCGGCATCGCCGGCCTCACCGCCTATTTCGGCCTGCTGGAGATCGGCAAGCCCAGGGAGGGCGAGACGGTCGTGGTCTCCGCGGCCGCAGGCTCGGTCGGCTCGATCGTCGGGCAGATTGCCAAGATCAGGGGATGCCGCGTGATCGGCATCGCCGGCGGCGCCGACAAGTGCAACTGGCTGACCTCCGAGTTCGGCTTCGATGCCGCTGTCGACTACAAGGACGGCGCGGTGTTCAAGGCGTTGCGCGCGGCGGCGCCCAAGGGCGTCGACGTCTATTTCGACAATGTCGGCGGCGACATTCTCGAAGCCTGCCTGCCGCAGATGAACAATTACGGCCGTATCGCCTGCTGCGGTGCGATCTCGCAATATGACGGTGCGCCCGCGGCACACGGCCCGCGCGGCGTGCCCGGCCTGATCGTGGTGAAGCGGCTGGTCATGCAGGGCTTCATCGTGATGGACTACATGAAGGAGAGCCAGCGTGCGCTCGCCGACCTCCAGTCCTGGGTCACATCCGGCAAGCTGAAGGTGCAGGAGGACATCATCGACGGTCTCGAGAACACGCCGAAGGCGCTGATCGGATTGCTTGCGGGCGAGAACCGCGGCAAACGCATGGTCAAGCTCTGACGACGTATTGTTTGAGCATGATCTTCGCGCAAACGCGTTCGGCGTTTGTCGCGAGGGAAAACCGCTGCACACTTTTCCGGATCATGCTCTAGTTACGTCGCAATTGCGAAGGCAATATCTACTTGCGGTAGAGGTCGCGGCGGCCAATGATGCCGCCTGCGGCTTCCCCCGCGACGATTGTTTGCATCACATTTGAAAAATTGTCGGCGTTACCGACAGGGCAGGAATTCACTCAAAAGGGCAGGAATTCACTCAAATGTTCAAAACGTTGAAACATGCAGCAACGCGTGGCGCGTTACTGGCGGCAGCACTTTTCGCAACTGCCCCAGGCGCATTCGCGCAAGCACCGACCGAGGCTCAGAAGGGCGCCATGCGCTCCGCATGCCGCTCGGACTTCATGGCGCACTGCTCGAGCGTCACGCCAGGTGGTGTGGAGGCGTATCAATGCCTCCAGAAGAACATGTCCAGCCTGTCATCGGGATGCCAGACCGCGGTGCGCGCGGTCGAGCCCGCTGCGGCTCCGAAGACCGAAGCTGCGCCGAAAACCGAGGCTGCACCCACGGCGGAGTCCGCGCCTGCCGCCCCAAAGGCTGAATCCGCTCCCGCCGCAAAGCCGGCTGGCGCAGCAGCGCCGAAGGCCGCTGCAGCCAAACAGCCGAGCAGCGCCCAGGTTGCGGCGGTCAAGAGCGCGTGCCGCGCCGATTATCCCAAAGTGTGCGCCAGCGTGCCCCCGGGCGGCGCGCCCGCGCTCGAATGCCTGGAGAAGAACAAGGCAAAGGTTTCGCCGGCCTGCGAGAAGGCCGTGACCGCCGCGGCCGGTGGCGGCGCAGCAACAACGGCAGCGCCTGCGGGCGCGGCTCCTGCGGCAGCAGCGCCAGGTGCCGCGCCGGCCGTGATCGTGCTGCGCCCGCTGCGGCCGCGCGAAGAGCTGTTCATCGTCCGCTCCGCCTGCGGCGCCGACATCCGCACGCTCTGCGCCGGCGTCGCGCCCGGCGGCGGCCGCATCGTGCAGTGCATCGCCAGCAATGCCGCGTCGCTGTCGCCGGCATGCAAGGATGTGCTGGCGCCGTTCGCTGCACGCTAGAGCAGCGTGCCATCAACATCTGACGGCGTGCGCGGCTTTCGCACGCCTGAAACGGTAATTGCATGACCTTCGAAGCCACCGATGCCAACGCGGTGGTGTGCGCCCGCAGCATCTATCGCGCCGGCTGCGCCGGGCCGAACGCGGCTGGCGTGGTCCGCAAGCCGGTTCCGGCGGTCGGCTGCACCACCGTGCTGGTGAACGGCGTCTGGGTGAAGCGCTGCGTCTGACGGTGCGGATGGCCAAGCCGGCGCGGTTTGGCTATGGTTCGCACGTCACTGCTTCGGACACGCGCCAAACGCGTGTCCGGGCATGAGCTTCGGCGCGCCTGCGCTTTGCCGATAATTCCGCTGGCGCCGGACGTCGGAGCACATTAGTGTGCTCCTAGATAGTAAGTATACTGTCAATTAGGGAGGCAGACGTTGCGGATCGCCGTGATTGGCGGGGGGCCCGGTGGGCTCTACTTTGCCTATCTCTGGAAGAAGCGCCACCCCGAGGATCAGGTCGACCTGTTCGAACAGAACCCGGCCGACGCGACCTGGGGCTTTGGCGTCGTGTTCTCCGACCAGGCGCTGGAATTCCTGCGCGCCGACGACCCCGAGACGGTCGACGCGATCGCACCGCACATGGAGAGCTGGGAGAACATCACGCTGAACCTGAGCGGCGACAGCGTCGCCATCGACGGTGTCGGCTTCTCCTCGATCGGCCGGCTCGAGCTGTTGCAGTTCCTGCAGCAGCGCGCGCTCGATGCCGGCGTCACGCCGCGTTTCGACACGCCAATTCACGCGATCGACCAGCTCAACGGCCATGATCTGATCGTCGCCGCCGACGGGCTGAACTCGCTGGTGCGGCGTGCCTTCGAAGGCGATTTCGGCACCTCGCTGTCCTACTCCTCCAACAAGTTCGTCTGGTACGGCACCTCGAAGCGCTTCGACACGCTGTCGCAGACTTTCGTCAAGACCGACCGCGGCGCCTTCAACGCGCACCACTACCGCTACTCGCCAACCATGAGCACCTTCCTGGTCGAATGCGACTACGCGACATGGCAGGCCTACGGTTTCGCCTATAAGGACGTCGAACAGTCCAAGGGCGTCTGCGAGGAGGTGTTCGCGGACACGCTCGGCGGCCGCTCGCTGGTCTCCAACAAATCGGTCTGGCGCAACTTTCCCTGGGTCTGGAACGAGCACTGGTCGTTCAAGAACATGGTGCTGCTCGGCGATGCTCTGCACTCGGCGCATTTCTCGATCGGCTCGGGCACGCGGCTCGCAATCGAGGACGCCATTGCGTTGGTCAAGGCGCTGGAATCGGACGCGCATCTTTCGACCGCCCTGCATCGCTACCAGGCCGCGCGAAAACCGGTGGTACAGAAGCTCGTCAACGCCGCGCGGACGAGTTCGTTCTGGTATGAGCACTTTGCCCAGCACATGCAGCAAGGCCTGATGGACTTTGCCTATAGCTACATCACCCGTTCGGGCCGCATCGACGACGCTCGCCTGCGCGCGATGTCGCCGGCCTTCATGGCGCGCTACGAAGCCGCCAAGAACGGTGGGGATCAGGCATGAGCGACCAGATACACGACCAGGTGCCTGCCGACTGTGCGGGCGCGCGCGAGATCGGCTTCGCCGTTCCGCAGGTCTACAATGCCAGCCGCGTGCTGTTCGACAATCTCGCGAGAGGATGCGGCGACAAGCTCGCACTCATTGGCCCCGCGGGTACGCGCACCTATGCGGAGCTCTGTGCGGAAGCCGGGCGCTGGGGCAACGGCTTTGCCTCGCTCGGCCTCACGCGCGGCGATCGCGTGCTGCTGTTCCTCGATGACACCCCTGCCTATCCGGCCGCGTTCTTCGGCGCGGTGCGCGCCGGCTTCGTGCCGCTCCTGATCAACACGCTGACGCCGCCGGATCTGCTGCAATTCTATCTCGCCGATTCCGGTGCGAGCGTCGCGATCGCGGACGCCGAGTTCTGTGCGCGCTTCAACACTGAGGCCTGCAGGGACACGAGCCTGCGCACGCTGGTCGTCGTCAATGGCGCGGTGGGTGATCACGCCGCGCCGAACGCCATTGCTGTCGCCGGCTGGCTCCCGCAGTTTCCGGCTGAGCTCGCGGAAGCCGACACGCATCGCAACGAGATGGCGTTCTGGATGTACTCGTCCGGATCCACCGGCCGACCCAAGGGCATCGTGCATCTCCAGCACGACATGGCCTATAGCGAGGCCGCCTTTGCCCGGAACGTGCTGAAGCTGGCGCCCGGCGACATCTGCTTCTCGGTGCCGAAGATCTTCTTCGCCTATGGCTTTGGCAACTCGATCACCTTCCCGTTCTCGGCGGGCGCGACGACACTGCTGTTGCCGGGCCAGCCGAAGCCCACGGCGATCTTCACGGCGATCGAGCAGTACAGGCCGACGGTCTTCTTCGGCCTGCCGACGCTCTATACGTCGCTGACCAAGGCCGAGGGTGCCGACAAGACCGACTTCTCGTCGCTGCGCATGGCGCTCTCAGCCGCCGAGGTGCTCTCGGCCGAGGTCTTCAACGGCTGGAAGACGCTCACCGGCCTCGATATCCTCGAAGGCCTGGGCTCGACCGAGGTGCTGCACATCTATCTCTCCAACCGCCCCGAGCAGAAGAAGCTCGGTGCCGCCGGCTTGCGCGTGCCCGGCTACGAGGTCGCGCTGCGCGACAAGGACGGCCGCGATGTCGCCGACGACGAGGAAGGTATTTTGTGGGTGCGCGGCGATTCCAACACGCCGCTGTACTGGAACCGGCCGGACAAATCCGCCGAAACGATTCGGCAGGGCGGCTGGATCTACACCGGCGACCGCTTCGTCCGCGATGCCGACGGCTTTCACTTCTTCCGCGGCCGCGCCGACGATCTCATCAAGATCTCCGGCCAGTGGGTCTACCCGCTCGAGGTCGAGCTGTGTCTCGCCGATCACCCCGACATCCGCGAATGCGCGGTGTTCGCCGCCGAGCTGCCGGACCGGCGCATGACGCTGAAGGCGGTGGTGGTGATGAACAGCCGCGCGGTCGACCAGGGCGAAGCGACAAGGCGGCTCCAGGATTACGTGAAGGGCAAGCTGCTGCCGTACAAATATCCGCGCGAGGTGATTTTTATCGACGAGCTGCCGAAGACGGGCACGGGGAAGATCGACCGGCAGGCGTTGTTGCGGATGTGACCACCGCTGTCATCGCCCGGCTAGACCGGGCGATCCAGTATTCCAGAGCCGGTTGTGATTGATCTGAGAGGCCGCGGCGTACTGGATTCCCCGCCTTCGCGGGGAATGACAGCGGGGATAAAGGCGATAGCGTCACCACATCCACCGACCACCCCCCTCACCCCGCCTTCCCCAGATGCTCCAGCGCGTCCTCGGCCCGTAGCGGCACCCGCGACGCCTCGTTGTTGAGATCGACGAGCTGCACCAGGAGCCCCATCAGCGCCTTGCGGTCCGCCGGCTTGAGCGGCTCCAGCATCCGCGCCTGGGCGCGTTCGACGGCGGGAATGATGTCGCGCAGGATCGCCGCGCCAGATTTGGTCAAATAGAGCAGCTTGATCCGCTTGTCTTCCAGCGCCGGCCTGCGCTCGACAAAATCCTTGGCCTGAAGCCGTTCGATCACGCTGCCGAGGGTGGAGCGGTCGAAGGCGATCACCGCCGACAGCCGCGTCGCGTCGATGCCGGGATGGGTGTGGATCGCGATCAGCGCCGCGTATTGCACCGGCGTGAGGTCGAACGCCTTGCACTCCTCCATGAAGATCGAGACCGCGATCTGCTGCATGCGCCGGAACAGATAGCCCGGCGCGGCATAGACCGCGTCTATGGTGATCGGAGGCGGCTTACTCGGCATCGGGCTGCTTCTCCGGCGCGGCGTTGACGAACGCCGGCAACGCCTTGGCCGCGGCTTCCGCCTCGAGCAGACGCGGATAGGCGGCGACGTCGACGGCGAAGCGGCGCGCATTGGCGAGCTGCGGCACGAGGCAGAGATCGGCCAGCGTCGGCACTTCTCCGAAGCAGAACGGGCCCGGCTCGTCCCTGATCAGCGTCTCGCAGGCCGCGAGCCCCTCGCGGTTGACCCATGCCGCCCAGTCCTGAACTTTCTCCTCGGCCAGGCCAAGCTCACGCAGCCGCGCCAGCACCTTCAGATTCTGCACCGGGTGAGTGTCGCAAGCGATCGCCAGCGCGAACGCCCTCACCTTGGCGCGCTGCAAAATATCCTTCGGCAGCAGCGGCGGGTTGGGATGGGTTTCGTCGAGCCATTCGATGATGGCGACCGATTGGGTCAGCACCGCGCCCGCATCGTTCTCCAACGCGGGCACCAGGCCCTGCGGATTGATGGCGAGATAGGCGGGGGCGCATTGCTCGCCTTTGCGAAGATGGTGCGGCAGGTGCTCGGCACCGAGGCCCTTCAGGTTCAGCGCGATCCGCACCCGGTAGGCGGCGCTGGAGCGGAAATAGCCGTGCAGTTTCATCGGAACCCTCCCGTTTCGTTCTTGTTCGCCACATTGACGCTACCTAGATCGTAAGTATACTGTCAATCAACAAAACAAACGGGAGCCGCACCATGGAAGCCGTGACCAAGACGCCGGAACGCGAGGCGTTCTACAAGAAGATCGACGGCGAGAATCTCACCGCGCTGTGGACGGTGATGAGCGATTTGATCACGCCGGAGCCGAAGAGCGCCTGCCGGCCGCATCTGTGGAAGTTCGACATCATCCGCGACTACATGACCGAGGCCGGCAAGCTGATCACGGCGAAGGAAGCCGAGCGGCGTGTGCTGGTGCTGGAGAACCCGGGCCTGCGCGGGCAGTCGAAAATCACTACGTCGCTCTATGCCGGCGTGCAGATGGTGGTGCCCGGCGACGTCGCGCCCGCGCACCGGCACAGCCAATCGGCGCTGCGCTTCGTGCTCGAAGGCAAGGGCGCCCACACCGCGGTCGACGGCGAGCGCACCGCGATGGAGCCCGGCGATTTCATCATCACGCCGTCGATGACCTGGCACGATCATTCCAACGAGACAGACGAGCCGATGTTCTGGCTCGACGGCCTCGACATTCCGCTGGTGCAGTTCTTCGACTGCTCCTTTGCGGAAGGCTCCAAGGAGGATCAGCAGAAGATCACAAGGCCGGCCGGCGACAGCTTTGCGCGCTACGGTCACAATCTGCTGCCGGTCGACGTGAAACGGAGCTCGAAGACCTCGCCGATCTTCAGCTATCCCTATGCCTACACCCGCGAGGCACTGGAGAAAGCTCGGGCGAGCCAGGAGTGGGACGCATGTCACGGGCTGAAGCTGAAATTCAGCAACCCCGAAACCGGCGACTTCGCGATGCCGACCATCGGCACCTTCATCCAGCTGCTGCCGAAGGGTTTCAAGACCGCGCGCTATCGCGCGACGGACGCGACGGTGTTCTGTCCGATCGAAGGCCACGGCCGCACCCGCATCGGCGATGCGACCTTCGAATGGGGCCCTCGCGACCTGTTCGTGGTGCCGAGCTGGCAGTGGGTCACGCACGAGGCTGACATGGATGCGGTACTGTTCAGCTTCTCCGACCGCCCGGTGCAGCAGAAGCTCGACCTGTTCCGCGAAGACCGCGGGAATGCGTGAGGCCTGCTCGCCACGACATATTCAGTGTCGTCCCGGCGAAGGCCGGGACCCATAACCACAGGGAGAAGTTTGGCGAAGACTTGGGGTTGATCTTCGTCGGTACGAATACCGCCGTTCACCGATAGATCACGCGGTATGGGTCCCGGCCTTCGCCGGGACGACGTTGGGCTACCGCCAGTGCAGCAGCCGCGTCTCCAGCCAGTTGATCACCCTTCCCACCATCAACCCAAACACCGACAAAATCACCACACCGGCAAGCAGTTGATCCGTCTGCATCAGATTGCCCGCCTGCAACACGAACGCGCCGATGCCGTATTGCGCGCCGATCATCTCGGCGCTGACGACGAGCAGCAGCGCCACTGAAGCAGTGATGCGGAAGCCGGCGAGGATCGCGGGCAGCGCGCCCGGCCAGACCACCTTGCGCACGATGGTGGCGAACGGCACGTTGAAGCTCTGTGCCATGCGGATGAGATTCCGCGGCACCGCATCGACGCCGCTGTAGACCGAGATTGCGGTCGAGAAGAACACCCCGAGCGCGATGGTCGCGATCTTCGGCTCTTCACCGATGCCGAGCCAGAGGATCAACAGCGGCAGCAGCGCGATCTTCGGGATCGGGAACAGCGCCGAGATGAAAGTGATGCCGACGCTGCGCGCCAGCCGCGACAGGCCGATGGCAAAGCCGACGGCGACACCGGCCGCCGTGCCGAGCAGCCAGCCGACACCGATGCGCAGGAGCGAAGCGGAAAGGTGCTGCCACAGTGCACCGGAGGCAGCGAGCTGGTAGATCGCCCGCGCGATCGCCGACGGCGCCGGCAGGAATAGCGGATTGACGAGGCCGGCGCTGCCGGCCGCCTGCCAGATCGCAATGACCAGCGCGAGCGCGATCCAGCCGCCGAAACGGCTGGAAGCCGGCACGAAGCCGGCGCCGCGGAAGCGGACGCGCCGGGTCGCGATATCCTTCGCAGTCTCGGTCGCCGCGCGATCAAGCATGCTGAACCTCGCGCTCGGCATCGATGGCCTCGTTGCGGATCAGCGACCAGATCTGGTTCTGAAGCGCGAGCAGCTTTTCACGCGCAGCGATCTCGCCGCGTTGGGCACGCGTCATCGGCACGGTCACGACCTCGCGAATGCGGCCGGGACGCCGCGACAGCACCACGATGCGATCGGCAAGCCGCGCCGCCTCTTCGAGATTGTGGGTGACGTAGACCGCGCCCATGCCGCCATCGGCGAGCAGGCGGACGAAATCTTCCATCAATAGCTCACGCGTCTGCGAATCCAGCGCCGAGAGCGGCTCGTCCATCAGCAGGATCGCGGGGCTGACCGCAAGCGCACGCGAGATGCCGACGCGCTGGCGCATGCCGCCGGAAAGCTGCTTCGGATAGGCCTTGCGAAAATCGGTCAGGCCGGTGCGGCGCAAGGCATCATCGACCTGCGCGCGGCGCTGCACGGCCGAGAGCTGGGTGTGCAGCAGTGGGAATTCGACGTTCTGCTCCACCGTGGCCCAGGGCAGCAGCGCAAAGTCCTGGAACACAAAAGTCAGCGGATTGAGGCTGTCCGCCGGCGGCGATCCGCGCAGCTCGGGCGCGCCGGAGGTCGGCAGCAACAGTCCGCCCAGGATCGACAGCAGCGTGCTCTTGCCGCACCCGGAGGGACCTACGATCGCCACCACCTCGCCGGCGCTGACCGTGAACGAGATGTCGTCGAGCACGGCGAGCTCACCGAAGCGATGGGTGATGTGGTTGGCGATCAGGTCCATGAGCTGCGTTCTACTCTCAATCCGCCTTCACAAAGTCCTTGGCAATGATCGCATTTGCATCAAAGCCCTTGTCGGCGAAACCCTGCTCCTGCAGCCATTTGATCTGGTTGTCGACGTTCTTGACGTCGAGCTTGCCGTCCGGATCGATATAAGCGCAGTTGCCGACCACCTGCTCGACCGGCAGGTTCGTATACTTGGCGATGATCTCCAGCAGCGGCTTTGTCTTGTCGTTGATCGGAGCGACGCCGTCCTTCATCGCGGCGAGGATGACGTCGTGATATTCGCGATCGGCTTTTGCCAATGCGCTGAGCAGCTTTGTCACCAGCACCTTGTTGGTCAGCGTCTTCGGCGAGGCGAACACCGCGCCCAGTTGCCAGGGTGTCTCGTCGCCGACCCAGCCGAGAAACTTCGCGCCACCTTCGTCCATCAGCTTTCGCGCCGTCGAGATCGGCAGCAGCGCCGCATCCACGGTCTCGCCCTTGAGCGCAGCCGCCGCATTCGATAGCGATTGCAGCGGCGCGATCTTCACGTCCGCGAGTTTGAAGCCGTATTTGTCGGCAAGCAGGCCGAGCGAATAGTGAAAGGAGGAGCCGACCTGCGTCATCGCCACGCGCTTGCCCGCGAGGTCCTTCGGCGTCTTCAGCCCGGCGGCATAGGCGTTGTTGCTGGCGAAATAGCCGATCAGGGGATAGCCGGCTTTCTCGCGGCTCATGCCGCCGATCACTTTCAGCACGCCTTTGCCGGCGAGATTGTAGAGGCCCGCGGTGAAGGCGGTGACGCCGAAATCGATGTCGCCCGAGGTGGTGGCGACCGCGATCGGCTGCGCCGCGTCGAAGAATTTCAGCTCGACGTCGAGGCCGGCCTCGCGGAAATAGCCCTTGTCCTGCGCGATGAAGACGGGCGCGGAGGACGACAGCCGGAGCACGCCGATCCTGGCCTTCAGCGCGTCCTCGGCTCGGGCCGTGCCCAGCGCTGTGATCGCCATCAGGCTAGCTAGCGCGAGCCGCGCAATCCCGATCATGCCGTTTCCTCTCGTGGTTCTCTTGGTCGTTCTCTTGGTCGTTCTCTTGCAGCCCGTCAGAGCCCTTCGGGCACGGGCTGGTCCCGTCCGATGAAGGTCCCCTGTTGTTTCAACGTTTCCTGCAATTTTTCAACCGGGATGTCACGCGGGATCCGGTTTCCGGAGAGCGCCAGTGCGGCGGCGGAACCGGCGGCCTCCCCCATCACGAAACAGGCGCCGGAGACCCGGGCCGCCGATTGGCCCTCATGGGTCATCGAGGCGCAGCGGCCGGCGACCAGGAGATTATCGACGCCCTCGGGCACCAGCATCCGGTAGGGCAGCTCGTTATAGCCGCGCGATTCCGGGATTGGCGGGAATGTGAAGACGACATCGCCGGGAACATGGGCCTCGATCGGCCAACCATTGACGCCGATGGAGTCCTCGAACGAGGCGCAGCCGAGCACGTCCTCGCCGCTGAGCTGGTAGCCGCCCCTGATGCGGCGGGTTTCGCGGATGCCGAGCTGCGGCGGCAGATCGACGATGTAGGACTTTTCAAAGCCCGGCACAGTGCTGCGCAGGAATTCGAAGGCAGCGAGCGCCTGCTTGCGGCCCTCGATCTCACCGCGGGTGAGATCGTCGGGCTCGATGCCGTTGATGGCATGGCCGTCCTCGCGCGCCACTTGCGTGAAGTTCACCCGCCATTCGATGCCGGATTTTTGCGGCCGCACGATCGCGCTCTTGCGCGGGAATTTGTGGGTGCCGGCGGCGGTGGCCTTCTCCATCAATTGCGGGATGGTCCGCCAGGCCTCGCCAGCCTTCTCGGGATCGATGCCGTTGAGACGGAGCATCATCGAGGGATACATCGGATGGCCGTGCTCGTCGCCGATTTCGAACGGCGCGCCGGCCCAGACCGCGAGATCGCCGTCGCCGGAGCAATCAATGAAGATCTCCGATCGCACCGCCTGCCGGCCGGCCTTGGTCTCGACCATCAGCGCATCGATGCGGCTGTTATCGCCCATCACCACGCCGGCACCAAGCGCGTGGAAGAGGATGTGCACCTTGTGGCCGGCGAGCAGTTGGTCGGCCGCGATCTTGTAGGCGGCGGTGTCGTAGGCCTGCGCAAACACCTTGCCAAGGATCAGGTGCGGCGCGTTGAGGCCGTTCAAGCGGTCGATCCGCGCCAGCAGCTCGGATGCCATGCCCTGCACCAGCCGGTGGGCCTCGCCGTAGACATTGCCGTGCAGGCCGCAGAAATTGGTGACGCCGGCCGCGGTGCCCATACCGCCAAGGAAGCCGTAGCGCTCGATCAGCAGCGTCTTCCGCCCCGCGCGCGCGCTTGAGGCCGCCGCCACGATGCCGGCCGGACCGCCGCCGAGCACGACGACTTCATATTCGCCATAGAGCGGCACATGGCGCGCCGGTTCTTCGATCGTCATGGCCTGCATGGCGCGTCCTCCTGAAAAATCTCTGCTTGGGCCGACTATGAATTAACGCAGGTCGGACTACAATCCACCAAAATAAGCGATCACTTCTCTCGAATCGCGAAAGGTCGGAGATGGACATCCTGGTAAACCTTCAGGCGTTCCTCGCCACCGCGGACGCGGCCGGATTTTCCGCCGCGGCTAGAAAGCTCAACGTCGCGACTTCGGTCGTCGCAAAGCGGGTCACCCAATTGGAGACGCGGATCGGCACGCGGCTGTTTCATCGCTCGACGCGGCAATTGCGGCTGACCGCGGCCGGCCAGGAATATCTCCACCGGGCGCGGAGCGTGGTCGCCGATGTCGGCGATCTCCTGTCGCGCATGGGCGAGAAAGGGCATGATCTTATCGATCATTTGCGTATCAAGGCACCGACATCGCTGACCATCGCCCGGCTTGCCGATGTGTTCAGCGCGTTCCAGACCCAAAACCCGAACCTGAAACTTGAAATTGTCCTGATCGACCGTCCCGTCGATCCGGTGACGGAAGGCTTCGATATCGCCATCGGCGCGTTCCCGCATTCTTTCGGCGGTGTGGTCGACGAACCCCTATGCCGATTGAAGCGCTTGTTGTGCGCGTCGCCGGCCTATCTCAGGGCGCACGGCATGCCGCGACACCCGCGCGATCTGGTCGATCATCGTTGCCTGAGTTTTCTTCCCACCGGCCCGGACTGGGTGTTCGACGGGCCGCGCGACCGTATCACGGTTCAGGTCCGCCCGCTGTTGAGTTCGAACGAGGGCCACGTGCTCGTGAAAAGCGCGATCGCCGGCAACGGCATTGCCTTCATCTCGCACTACCTTGCGGAAGAGGCACTACGCCAAGGCACGTTGCAGGTCGTGCTGCCGGATTTTCCAATCCCCGAATTATGGGTCAAGGCAACCATTCCCGAGCGGCGGGTCCAGGCTGCAGCGGTTCAGGCGCTATTGCGCGAATTGAAGAGCTCGCTGTTGCCGGTGCTGTAAGGCCCGTTTCGTTTGCACCTGCGGCATCGCCGATTTCTCCGGGAATTCAGGCCGCCGAGCGGATGGTGTGGAGGAACTCGTCGACGTTCGACTTCATTGAATCCGCCTGCTGCTTCAGGGCCGCCGCGACCGTAAGAGCGGCTTCGGCACCGGCGTCGGTCTCGCCCGCCACCGCGCGCACCTGACCGATTTCCTGCGTCACCGCCGTGGTACCGTTGGCCGCTTCTTCGACGTTGCGCGCGATTTCGCCCGTTGCCGCGCCCTGCTCTTCGACCGCCGCGGCGATCGCGGTGGCGATGTCGGCCATTTCCTTGACGGTGGTGCCGAACTGCTTGATCGCCTGGACCGATTGGCCGGTCGCACTCTGGATCGTCGCGATCTGGCTGGCGATCTGCTCGGTCGCCTGCGCTGTCTGGGTCGCGAGACTCTTGACCTCGCTGGCGACGATCGCGAAGCCCCGGCCGGCGTCACCGGCGCGCGCCGCTTCGATGGTCGCGTTCAGCGCCAGCAGATTGGTCTGACTGGCGATGGCCTGAATCAATTGAATGATGGTGCCGATCTTTTCAGCCGCATCCGACAGCCCATGGATCAAATCGGAGGTGCGGTTGGTCTCGTCGGTCGCCCGGTTCGAGACCGCGACGGAGCGGTGCACCTGGCTCGAGATTTCGCGGATCGAGGCCGCGAGTTGCTGTGTGGCGGAGGCGACGGTCTGCACGTTCATCGATGCCTGCTCGGCGCGGGTCGCGACCGCTTCGGCGAGCCCGCGACCACGCTCGGCGACCTTTGCCAACTCCTCGGCGCTGCGCCCCATGTCGTCGGCGCGGCCACCGACACCGGCAATCACCCCCTGCATGCCCTGTTCGAAACGGCCGGCAAGATCAGACATCATCCGGGCACGGTCGGCCTCGGTGGCTTCGCGCTGTGCCGTGGCCTCGCCTTCCATGCGACGAACCGCCAGTGCGTTTTCGCGGAACACCTCGACGGCACGCGCCATGCGGCCGATTTCGTCGCGCGATTCGCCGCCCGGAATCGGCTCATCGAGCTCGCCCGCCGCCAGCGATTGCATCCGGTCCGTCATGCCGCGAATCGGGCCGGATACGCTGGCTCCGATAAGCCATGCGAGCACCGCTCCCAGCAGCAGCGCGCCGGCCGCGGTCGCGATAACGGTCTGTTTGGTTTGATCGACCGCTGCCGAGGTCCTGTCACCCTGCTCAGCGCGCACGGTGCCGAGCTTCGCATTGATCTTGTTGACCTGATCGTCGATCGCCGCACTCGCCTTCTTCAATTCGGCCTGCCTGGCGCGCAGATCGGCGGCGACCTTGATGACCTCTTCGAGCGCCGTCGTGTCGGCGGCGATCGCGGTCTTAAGTGCTGCGACCAGCGTCTTCAATTTGGGGGCGTCCGCCGTCGCCAGCTCGGACTCGGTGTCTGCGATCGCCAACTGGGCGTACGACAACGCCTGCTTGGCGTCGTCGGCATCGCCCGTCGACAAAGTGGACCCATAGCGCATCACGGTGACGCGCAGCGCGTCGACAACGCCGGCCAGGCGCATCGGGTTGACAAGCCGTTCCGCATCATCCGAGCGATTGGCAAGCGCAACCTGAATGCCGCTGACATTGAGGCCGGCGGCCGCGCCCTGGGCGTCGGTCTTCGTGGTGGCGGCGCGCAGCCGATCTGCGGCATCTGCCGCCGCGGTGAACGACGAACGATAGGTATCCAGCGCCGTCTTGACCGGGCCGATGCCTTCCGCGATCGCTTGCAGTTTGCCGAATTGCCGATCGGCCTGATCGGCCAGTTTGCCCACGCCGTCGATCGCCTTGGCTGCGGCATCCTTGTCGCCGACATTCCAGGTCCGAATGAATTTCTCTACCGCCGAGTTCGCTTCCAAAAGCGCGGCACGCGCCTGTGACATGCCGGCGTCGCCAGCAGCGCTGGTAACGAGGTCATTGACCGTTCCGCCGATCCGCTCGACCTGGACCACGGCGAAGCCCGCGAGCAGGACCAGAAAGCTCAGAACCAGCGCAAAACCGCCAAACACGCGCGGACGAACACCGACCCGGGACATCATGTGCGATAATTTCATGGGAATTCCGAAATTCTTACTGAGTGGACCGGATGGTGACGAGCAAATCCTTGCCGAACCGCTTCTCGAATTCCTGATCGAGCGGCTTGACCGCGTCGACGAAGGGTTGGCGATCGAATTTCTCGATCACGTCCATGCCGCCGCTGCGCACCTGCTCGAGCGACGCGGCATCGAGCTTTGCCAGCCATGTCGCCTCCGCCCCCGCTTTTGCTTGCGCGATCAGCGTTGCCTGGTCGGCCGGAGTGAGCTGTTCGAACATGGCGCGATTGGCGATGAACACGATCGGCGCGAAGAAGTGGCCGGTCAATGTGAGGTATTTCTGGACTTCATAGAGACGGGAGCCGGCAATGGTCGGTACCGGATTTTCCTGCCCATCGAGCCGGCCGTCCTTGAGCGCGGTATAGACCAGCGGAAATTCCATCGGGATCACTTCGGCACCGAGCGCCTTGAACGTCATCTGATAGATCGGGTTCGGGATGACACGAATCTTCAGACCCTTGATATCCTCGGGCGTGCGAACGGGCCGTTTGGAATTCGTGACGTTGCGGAAGCCCTGTCGGCCAATCGCCAGCAAGGTCAGCCCCTTATCGCCGAATTTGGCGGCGATTGCCGCGCCGGCCGGACCTTGCGCCACGGCCTTGGCGTGAGCCGTATCGCGAAACAGGAAGGGAATGTCGAACACACCGAGTTCGGGGACGACCGCACTGACCACCGAACCCGACAGCACCGCCATATCGACGGCGCCCGCTTGCGTCGCGGCGAGAATGGCGTTCTCGCTACCGAGTGCATTGGTGGCGCGCTGGTCGACCACGATGTGCTTGCCGGGCAATGCCGCCAGATTCTGGCGAAACTCATCCGCCCCGATCTGCTGCGGGCTCCCCAGCTGGGAATTGAACGCCAGAGAGACCAGTCGAGGTGAAGCGGTCACCGGATGCAGGGCCAGCAGCGTTGCCGCCGCGACAATCGATACGGCCTTCCAAAATCCCAGAACTTCTCTGCGCATTCGACACCATGGTGTGACAATTGTCGTAACCATAATGGCCGGGAATGATTGAACCCTTAAGGACGGCCCCGCGGAATTACGGGGATTCGAATCGATCCCGCCGCGGGCAAGATTTGGGGATGGTGCACGATGCAGATCGTATCGAGTTGCTGCTGAGCGACGCGCTCAGGCCTTGCCGCCACTCCAATTCGCCGCGCGTTTTTCGGCGAACGACGCCAGCCCCTCCGCGGCTTCCGCGCTCTGCCGCTTGAGCGAATGCAGGTGCACGAGCCGCTTGTAAGCCGCATCGTCCACCGCCATGCCGCCGAACGAGCTCTCCAGCGCCAGCCGCTTGGTCTCGGCCATCGCCTCCGGTCCGTTGGCAAGCAACTGCTCGACCACCTTGGCGCCGGCGGCGTCGAGATCGGCGAGCGGCACCACCTCGTGGACGAGGCCGATGCGGCGGGCGTCCTCGGCGCCGAAGCGCTCGCCGGTGAGTGCGTAGCGGCGGACTTGCCGTACACCAACGGCATCGCAGAGCTGCGGGATGATGATGGCGGCGGTCAGACCCCAGCGCACCTCGGTGATCGAGAACAGGGCGTTGTCCGCGGCGATCACGACGTCGCAGGCTGCGATCACGCCGGTGCCGCCGCCAAAGCAGCCGCCCTGTACCAGCGCGACCGTCGGGATCGGCAAGGTGTTGAGCCGCTGCACGGCCTCGAAGGTCGCACGCGACGCCGCCTCGTTCGCCTCGGTCGATTGCGGCCGCACGCCGTTGATCCATTTGAGGTCGGCACCGGCCTGGAAATGCTTGCCATTGCCCCTGAGCACGACGACACGCAGATTGGGCTTCTTGCCGAGATCGTCCATGGCCGCGAGCACGCCTGCGATCAATGCGCCGTCATAGGCGTTGTTGACCTCCGGCCGGTTCAACGTGACGGTCGCAACCCCACGCGCATCCAGGGTCCACAGGACGGGGCGGTCAGTCATCGGCGATCCCTCCAGTCGTTTGTTTGCCCGGCACTATGACCGAGGCCGCACGTTCCGATCCATATCTTTCCGGCGTAGGGCGGCCGCGTCCATCGCATGGCGGCTTGTGTCATGCTGCTGCCGGGCGGCATTCAAGGGATCAGGGACGGGACATCACACCATGCGCATCTGCATTTTCGGCGCGGGCGCCGTCGGCAGCCATATCGCGGTCAGGCTGGCCCGCGCCGGCCATGAGATCTCGTGCGTGATGCGCGGCGCCCATCTGGAGGCGGTGCGCGCCAACGGCCTCAAGCTGCGCGTCGGCGATTCCGAGGTCTCCGCCAAGGTGAACGCGTCCGGCGATGCGGCCCAGCTCGGCCCCCAGGACGTCGTGATCTCGACGCTCAAGGCAACCGCGCTCCAGGGGCTGGTCGCCAGCATCAAGCCACTGCTGCAGGACGACACCGCGATCGTTTTTGCCCAGAACGGCATTCCCTGGTGGTACGGGATCGGCCTGCCGCCGCGGCACCCGACCCCGCCAGACATGTCCTTCCTCGATCCGGGCGGGCGCTTGCGCGCCTGCATTCCGAAAGAGCGGATCGTTGGCGGCGTCGTCTTCTCCTCCAACGAGGTGACCGCGCCCGGCGTGGTGCAGAACCTGACGCCGGACCGCAACCGCCTGCTGATCGGCGAATGCGACGACCGCAATTGCGAGCGCATCACGAAACTCCGCGGCGTCTTCAACGACGCACGGCTGGAATCGCCGCCGGTCGCTGATATCCGCGAGGCGATCTGGTCAAAGCTGCTGACCAACATGTCGCTGTCGGTGCTCTGCCTGCTCACCGGCCAGACGGCGCGCGGCGTGCGCGACGATTCTGCGTTCGCCGAGCTCATTCCGCGGATGCTGAACGAGGCCAACGATATCGCCCAGCACTTCATCCCCGAGGTCAAGCGCGTGAGCCGCAGCGGCCCCGCCCCCAATCACAAGCCGTCGCTGCTGCAGGATTACGAGCTCGGCCGCGCCATGGAGATCGACGTGCTGGTGAAGGCGCCCGCCGCCTTCGCGCGCACCGCCGGCCTGTCGACGCCGACCCTCGACCTGATCGCCGCGCTCGCGATCCAGAAGGCGCGCGACAAGGGGCTTTATTCGGCTTGATTTCTTGATCATGATCCTTTCGGAAAACCGCTGCACACTTTTCCGGATCATGCTCTGGCTTCAGGCGAGCCCATCGATCCAGGCCGCGAGCCTATCAAGCACCTCCGTAAGGGCTTCTTCGTTGGTGCGGCCGGACTTTTTCAACACCGCGAAAGAGTGATCGCCGCCTTCGACCTCATGCAGCGTCGCCTTCGGACCAAGCGCCTCGATGAGGGGCTTAAGATGGCCGAGATCGGCGAGCTTGTCGCGCGTGCCTTGCAGGAACAGCATACGAATTGCGATGCTCGCGAGATGCTCGGCACGCTCGGTCGATGGCTTGCCGTCGCCATGCAGGGGAAAGCCGAGAAAGGCGAGCCCTTTGACATCCGGCAGCGGCGCCTTGGATTGCGCCTGCGACGTCATGCGGCCGCCGAAGGATTTTCCACCCGCGATGAGCGTCACGCCGGGGCATAGCCGCGCCGCCTCCTCGACCGCCGCGCGGATGGTGGCGTGCGCGACCGCCGGCTGGTCGGGACGGCCCTGTTTCTTCTCCATGTAGGCGAAATTGAAGCGGAACGTCGCGATACCGCGTTCCGCAAGGCCGGCGGCGACTTTCTCCATGAAGGAATGCCGCATATCGGCGCCCGCACCATGCGCCAGCACGTAACAGGCGCGCGCAGCGTCCGGCTGCGTCAGGATCGCCGAGACCGTGCCGATGCGCTCGATGTCGAGCTTGAGCTCTTTGGTTTTGACGGCTTGGATTTTGACAGCCACAATCAGACATCCCGACAGACGCTGGTACGGCCGCCTTGTTAGCGTCACCGGCGCAGCCTGAAAACACAATAATTGCCGCCGCTGACTAGCCTACCAAGCAGGGAAGCCGCATTGACCGAGGTGACCATGTCCTACCGCTCCTCCTGGATGACCGAAGAGCTCGAAATCTTCCGCGACCAGTTCCGGAAATATCTGGCCAAGGACCTGGCACCGCATGCCGAAAAATGGCGTGAGCAGAAGATGGTCGACCGCTTCGCCTGGCGCGGGCTCGGCGAGATGGGCGCGCTGCTGGCAAGCGTGCCGGAGGAATATGGCGGCTTGGGTGCCACCTGCCGCCGTGCTCGACGACCTCGAAAGCATGGTGCCGGAGCTGACGACCGGCGTCTCCGTGCACAGCGCCATCGTCGCGCACTACATCCTCAACTACGGCTCGGAGGAGCAGAAGAAGCGCTGGCTGCCGAAGATGGCCTCGGGCGAGATGGTCGGCGCCATCGCCATGACCGAGCCCGGCACCGGCTCGGATTTGCAGGCCGTCAAGACCACCGCGAGGAAGCAGGGCAATTCCTACGTCATCAACGGCCAGAAGACTTTTATTACCAACGGCCAGGCCGCCGATCTCGTCGTCGTGGTCGCGCGCACCGGCGACGTCGGCGCCAAGGGCATTTCGCTGATCGTGGTCGAAACATCGGGCGCGGATGGATACAAGCGCGGGCGCAATCTCGACAAGATCGGCCTGCATGCCTCCGATACGTCCGAGCTGTTCTTCGACAACGTCACGGTCCCGCCGGAAAACCTGCTCGGCGGCGAGGAAGGCCAGGGCTTTGTCCAGCTGATGCAGCAATTGCCGCAGGAGCGCCTCGCGCTCGCGGTCGGCGCGGTCGCCGCGATGGAGCGCGCCATAAAACTCACCGTCGACTACACCAAGGAGCGAAAAGCCTTCGGCAAGCCGCTGATGGATTTCCAGAACACCGCCTTCACGCTCGCCGAGCGCAAGACCGAAGCGATGATCGCGCGCGTCTTCGTCGACTGGTGCATCGAGCGCCTGGTCGCCAAGGACCTCGACACCGTCACGGCGTCGATGGCGAAATACTGGTGTTCGGACAAGCAGGTCCAGACCGCCGACGAATGCCTCCAGCTGTTCGGCGGCTACGGCTACATGCAGGAATATCCGATCTCGCGCATCTTCATCGATTCCCGCATCCAGAAGATCTATGGCGGCACCAACGAGATCATGAAGCTGCTGATCGCCAGGTCGCTGTAATCAAGTTGCTGCAACGCGGCTATCTCATCCGCTTGTCGGCGGCGATGAAATCGATGAAGGTCCGCACCTTGGCGGAGAGGTATCTGCGGCTCGGATAGACCGCGAACAGCTTGCCCTCGAAGATGCCCTGCCCGGACATGACGTGATCGAGGCGGCCGGCGCGCGGCTGCTGCAATTCTATCGCGAGCAGGCCTAGGACGAAGCGGCCTGCCGTCACGCCGCCGGTTCCGACGGCCCTCGCTCGATCGCAAACGGGTTCAAATTTGCGAGACAACCCCTCATTGCAAGATGCGGCACCAGACCATACGCTGCGTGTGACGGGGCAACCACCATCTGGTTGCGTTTGCGTCACGTCAGGAGACAAGCGAATGGTTCACGTTTCGCGCCGGAAACTCCTCCAGCTTGCTGCTGTTTCGCCGTCGGCCCTTTCCGCTGCCTGGACGTCACCGGCATCAGCCGCTGCCGGCCCCAAGACCCTCATTGCGGTGATGCAATCGGACCTTCGCGTCACCGATCCCGGCTTTACGACAGCCATCATCACCCGCGACCATGGCTATATGGTCTTCGACACCCTGCTCGGCATCGATACCACTTTCAAGGTGCGACCGCAGATGGCCGACTGGACCGTGTCGGCGGACAAGCTGACCTACACCTTTACCTTGCGCGAGGGCCTGAAATGGCATGACGGAGCGCCAGTGACGGCGGAGGATTGCGTCGCCTCGCTGAAGCGTTGGGGCACGAGCGTCGACGGCATGGCGCGCAAGCTGATGGACTTCACGGCAGGCATCGAAGCCGCAGACGCCAAAACGATCGTCTTCAAGCTGAAGGAGCCCTATGGCCTCGTGCTCGAGACGATCGCCAAGCCATCGGCGGTTGTCGCCTTCATGATGCCCAAGCGGCTTGCGGAGACCCCGATCACCAAGCAGATTCCGGAGCAGATCGGCTCCGGCCCGTTCAAATTCGTCGCGAGCGAATTCCAGCCCGGCGTGAAAGCCGTTTACGAAAAGAACACCGACTATGTGCCGCGCAAGGAGCCGGCCGAATGGACCTCGGGCGGCAAGGTGGTGAAAGTCGACCGCGTCGAGTGGATCACGATGCCAGACGCGCAGACCGCGCTCAACGCGCTGCAATCAGGCGATGTCGATTTCGTTGAAACGCCGCCGTTCGACATGCTGCCCACGCTCGAATCCAATCCGGACATCAACGTGGCAATCCTGAACAAGTTCGGCTTCCAATCGTTCGGCCGGATGAACTTCCTGCATCCGCCGTTCGACAATGTGAAGATCCGCCGCGCCGCGCTGCTCGCGATCAACCAGAAGGACGTGCTCGACGCACAGATCGGCAATCCCAAATACTACAAGTTCTGCGGCGCATTCTTCATCTGCGACACGCCGCTCGCCAGCGACGAAGGCGGCGAGACCCTGATCAGGGGCAACGGCATGGCGGACGCCAAAAAGGCCTTGGCCGAGGCCGGCTATGACGGCACGCCCGTGGTGATCCTGGCACCGACCGACCAGATCCTGCTGAAAGCGCAGCCGGTCATGGCCGCACAGCTCCTGCGCGAGGCGGGCTTCAAGGTCGATCTTCAGGCGATGGACTGGCAGACCGTGGTCACCCGCCGCGCCAGCCAGAAATCCCCGAAAGAAGGCGGCTGGAACATGTTCTTCACCTACCAGGGCGCCGCCGATTCGATGAACCCGCTGGTCAACGTCCCGATGGGCGGCAAGGGCACGAGCGGCGGCTGGTACGGCTGGTCCGAGGACCCCAAGCTCGAGCAGCTCCGCGACGCTTTTGCCCGCGCCACCTCACCGGAAGAGCAGAAGAAGATCGCCCTCGACGTGCAGAAGGAAGCTTATGATCAGGTGATCTACATCCCGCTCGGCCAGTTCCAGGCGCCGAGCGCATGGCGCAAATCACTGACCGGCGTGATCGACGGCCCGGCAACGCCGATGTTCTGGAATGTCGACAAGAACGAGTAGGCTGACGGCCTCTTCCCATAAGGGGCAGGGCGATCGCATATGGCAGCTGAGAGGTCACCGGACGTGCTCGGCCTGCATGGTTCGAGACGCCCGCTTTGGCGGGCTCCTCACCATGAGGGTTTGGTATCTCCCCGCGAAACACGACCTCATCCTGAGGGCCCGCCGTAGGCGGGCGTCTCGAAGGATGGCCGCAGGCGAGCTTCCCGCCACGCTTTCTTGATACGGGAGCTGTCACGAGCGGCGAGAGGCGAAGCTTTAGTTCGGATGCCACCAGCGGCCGCCGATGACGACGCCTTCGGACACGATCTTCCGATCGCCGATCAGGTGCTCGCCGACGACGTCCTCATAGTCGAACTGGCCTTCCTTGACCGAGATCAGCGTGGCATCGCCGATGCTGCCCGGCTTGAGGCTGCCGAGCTCGGGCCGCCGCAGCGCCATCGCAGCGTTGACCGTGGAGGTTGCGATGACGTCCGACAGCGGCATGCCCATGCACAAGAATTTCGACAGGGTCGTCACCTGGTCGAAGGCCGGGCCGTCGATGCAGAGCTGATGAACGTCGGAGGAGATGGTGTCCGGATAGAAGCCGTTGGCGAGCATGGCGCGCGCGGTCTTGAACGCGAACGAACCCTTGCCGTGGCCGATGTCGAACAGCACGCCGCGCTCGCGGGCGTCGAGCACCGCCCGCTTCACCGTGCCCTGCGCGGTCGCGGGCGTGTTGGGGAAGGGCCGGAACGCATGGGTGAGCACGTCGCCGGGGCGCAGGCGCGCCAGCACCTCCTCGTAGCTCGGCGGCGGATGGTCGATATGCGCCATCAGGGGCATGCCGACCTCGTTCGCGACCTCGAGCGCGATGTCGAGCGGCACGATCCCCGACGTGCCCGAGGAATGCAGCCCCACGCGCACCTTGATGCCGACGATGAGGTCGCGGTTGGCATCGGCCACCTTGGCCGCCTCGATCGGATTCATCAGCCGCAACTCCTCGCTCTCGCCGACCATGATCCGGTGCGAGAAGCCGAAAATGCCGGCATGCGAGACGTGCAGATAGGCGAGAATGCGGACCTGGCTCGGCTCGATCACGTGCTTGCGGAAACCCGCGAAATTGCCGGGCCCCGCGCTTCCGGTGTCCACCGCGGTAGTGACGCCGGAGAGGCGGCAGAACTCCTCGGCGTCGATACCGAGCGAGGTGCCGCCCCAATAGACATGGGTGTGGAGATCGATCAGGCCAGGGGTGACGATGAGCTGCGAAACGTCGCGCACATCGGTGCCCGGATCGGCCTTGAGCCCGGTGCCGATCGCAGCGACCTTGCCGCCCGCAAAGGCGACATCCGTCACGGCATCAAGCTTCTGGGACGGGTCGACCACACGGCCGCCGCGCAGGATCAAGTCGAAAGGCATTATCGTCTCCGGATGGGGGCAGTGAGGTGTGGCTGGGGGACACATCAGCCGGGCCAGCAAGGAAGGCCTTCGCTTCTAGCAATTTTTGCGCCGATGGGTGTGGCAAACGGCGACGGTGCCTATGACAAAATGGCGATCCCGGGAAGACTCGAACTTCCGACCTACGGTTTAGGAAACCGTCGCTCTATCCGGCTGAGCTACGGGACCGCGGAACCCGCTTGAAAGAGTTCGGCCCCCTCATAGCAGAGCAGGGTGCGGTTCGCCAGCCGCAAGGCGGGGGCAGATCATCGTCAATCGCGACAAGGCTACGGTACAATCGTTTACCAAGATCCCTCTCGGTGGAGCAGCCCACATGATCGAAAGCATCAGCGCCATCACACTCGGGACGCATGACATGGGCTGCGCCGTGCACTTCTATCGTTCGCTGGGATTCGAGCTCCTGCATGGCGGCGAGGCCGCGGCATTCACGAGCTTTCGCGCCGGGACCGGCTATCTCAACCTGACGGCACAGCCGGACGACAAGCACTGGTCCTGGTGGGGCCGCGTCATCTTCTACGTGGCCGATGTCGACGGGACCTACCAGCGCGCATGCGACGCCGGGTGGCAGCCCTCGACCACGCCACGCGATGCGGAATGGGGCGAGCGCTACTTCCATCTTACCGACCCAGACGGCCACGAACTCAGTTTTGCGCGGCCATTGTCCTGACCGGTTAAGTCACATCCGCTGACGCTCCCAACGCGCAGGTAGCGCTATCCCAGCCGCTGTGGCAAGCTTGGCGCGGTTTCCTCAAGCGAGAATTGTATCTGGGATCTAACCAGGGAGGACGACCATGGTAACCTATGTCGTGCTGGGAAACTTCACTGATCAGGGAGTCCGCAGCGTCAGGGAGTCGCCGAAACGGGCCGAGGCATTCAAGGAGTTGGCCAAAACGTTCGGCGTGACCGTGAAAGAGATCGTCTGGACGCAGGGACGATATGACGTTGTGACCGTTCTCGAGGCCCCAGATGAGGCCGCCGCGATGTCGCTCAGCCTTAGTCTCAGCGCACTCGGCAACGTCCGCACCGAAACGCTGCGCGCGTTTTCGGCGGCAGATATGACAAAGATCGTTGGCAAGATGATCTGACGCTCAAGCCCGCGCGTGCGCACCGGACCTGGGATGGCAATCCCCGGGACGGGGCCTCTCGTGACGCGGATCGCCGAACCCTCGAGCAGCACGCCCGTCCTTCCTCGCCTATTCTGATCAGGCCTTCCCGTAAGAGCCCTGGTAGCGGCCCTCGCGGATCGCCTTCAGTGTCTCCTCCTCGCGCGCGACCTGGGCGCGCACCGCTTCCAGCAGCGCGGCGGCACCAGCGGCAGGAAACGACACCACGCCGTCCTCGTCGCCGACGACGATGTCGCCGGGCGAGATCACGCTGCCGCCGATCGTAACAGGCACGTTGATCTCGCCGGGGCCATTCTTGTAGGGGCCGCGGTGGATCACCGCGCGGGCGTAGCAGGGAAAGTCATCGGCCGCGAACGCTGCGACATCGCGGATCGCGCCGTCGATGACATAGCCTTCGGCTTTGCGCCACTGCGCGATAGTCTTCATGATCTCGCCGACCAGCGCGCGGGTCTCATCGCCGCCGCCATCGACCACGATGACGTCGCCGGGACCGACCAGCTCGAGCGCGCGGTGGATGGCGAGATTGTCGCCGGGACGGGTGCGCACCGTGAAGGCCGTGCCCACCAGCTTAGCGCCGCGATGATAGGGTTTGAGTCCCACCGCACCCGGCAGCCGGGCGAGATTGTCTGAAATGACCGAGGTCGGCGCACCGCGAAAACCCGCGATGATGTCGGCCGGCGGCTTCGGCACACTGTTCGCAGCGATGGTGATGGTCATGCTCGTTCGGTCCTTCCCGTGAATTGTCTCAGTCGGCGTGCGCCTTCGCGGGCAGAATCCGGAAGGCGCGCCCCTCCTTCATCCACGCCGCGCGCTCATCGCGCAACAGCGTGCGGCGAACTTTTCCGGAATCATCGCGCGGCGGGACGCTGACGATCTCAAAGCTCTCCGGATGCTTGTAGCGGCTGAGCCTGTCCTTCAGGAAATCCGCCATGCCGTCGGCGATGGCCTGACCGTCCGCATCGCCCTCCGGCTCGATGATGGCGTGCACGCGCTGGCCCAATTCCGGATCGGGCAATCCCACCACCACGCAGGAGCGCACGCCGGGGCGCTCGGAGACGGCGGCTTCGACCTCGGCGGGATAGATGTTGGCGCCGCCGCGCAGCACCATGTCGGCGAGGCGGTCACCGAGATAGAGGTAGCCTTCCGCATCCAGCCTGCCGATGTCGCCGAGCGATTCCCAGCCGTCCGCGCGGCGCTTCGGCTCGGCGCCGAGATAGTGATAGGTGGCATCCTTGCCGTCATTGTTGAGGAAATAGATCTCGCCGGTCTCACCCGGCGCAACGTCCTTGCCGTCCTCGCCGATGATGCGCAAGCGCGCCATTTCGCCGATCTTGCCGACCGAGCCCTTGTGCGTCAGCCATTCCGTGCCGGAGATGATGCAGGAGCCCTGGCGCTCGGTGCCGCCATAGAGCTCCCAGATCCGCTCAGGCCCGAGCCAGGCGATCCAGTTCTCCTTCAGCCAGGGCGGCATCGGAGCTGCCATGTGGAAGACGGTCTGCAGGCTCGACACATCGTAGGAATTGCGCACGTGCTCCGGCAGCGCCCAGATCCGGTGCATCATGGTCGGCACGAAATTGACCCATTGCACGCGCTCGCGCGCAATTTGTCGCAGCGTCTCCTCGGCGTCGAACTTGACGAGGCCGGTGAGCTGGCCGCCGGTGAACAGCGCGTAATGCGACACGATGAACGGCGCATTGTGATAGAGCGGACCGGGATTGAGCAGCGAGACCCCGAAGGGGATGTTGAGCGGCGGCGCGGCGACCGTGTCGGTCACCGCCGGCTGGTGGTCGAGGATCACCTTCGGGCGGCCGGTCGATCCGCCGCTGGTCATGGCTTTCCAATAGTGCGCCACCGGTGCGGTGAGCGGCTCGTCCGAAAATCCTTCCGGCACGAAATCCGCAGGAAGGCGGTTCGGCGCGTTCCAGTCGGCTTCGCCGCCGACCACGAGCGCCGGCTTCAGGATAGCAAGCACCGCGGCGGCTTCGCCGCGCGGCAGCCGCCATGACAGCGAGGTCGGCGTCGCCCCGCACTTCCACACCGCAAAGGATGTCTCGAAGAACGCATTGCCGTTGGGCAACCCGATCGCGACGAAGTCGCCGGGCTTGACGCCGCTGGCCGCAAACGCCCGCGCGCGCCGGTTGGCGCCGCGCTCGAGCGCGTCCCATGTCAGCGTGTCCGGTCCGTGACGGACGGCGATCGTGCCTTGCGGTTTGCGCGCGGCGTACCAGCGCGGCACATCGGACAAGGGCAGCAGCATCAGGCGTTTCCACTTCGTCTTCTTGGCGTCGCCGACGAGGCGAGCGCAGGATGAAGTGACGCTGTGACTCCTGCACCACGTCAAGCAAAAAATGTCAGCATCACAGCCATGAAATTCCCGGGTTCCATGGGTGACAAGCCGGCAATAAAGGGGCAAAAATCCGGCTCGACTCAGTTCGGGTTGAGTTTTGCAAGGAATGCTCTCGTAGAATGTCGGTCGCAGTTGCATCGCGTCGTGCGGCGCTCCTCGTCGCCACAGCAGGATTTTTCCTGCTGACGCCGTCGCATGCCCAGGCACAATGGTGGAAGCGCGCCCCTGTCGACTTCGAGGCCTGCGCCGACGCCGCCGAGAAAGCCGCGACCAAATCCGAGAAGACGGCTGCGCTTGCAGACTGCAACGCCAAATTCGCCGGCCGGCGCAAGGCAGGCGGCGGCTATGCCTATTACGATTTCCTCCAGGACCGCACCTTCGACATCGCCGGCCCCAATCCGACGCCGGAGGAGCAGAAGAAGATCGACGAATCCTACACCGCCTATCTCGCCAGTCAGCGCCGCAGCAATGAAGCCGCCCAGGCCGCCATGCGCCTGCAGCGCGAGCAGCAGGAACAACAGGCGCAGCAGCTCCAGCAGGTCGCGCTGCGAACCGAGGTCGAGCGCGTGCCCGTACCGGTCGAGCGGCCGAAAGTCCAGCAGGCCGCCATCGGCGACGCGCGACCGCGGCCGAAGGGCGCGCCCTGCACCAAGGGCTCGTTCTCCTGCGAATGGCCGCGGCTGTCGGAAAGCTTGAACGACCTGAAGAAGCTGTTCAGCCCGACGCCGAGCAAGCCCGCGAAGAAGGGCTGAGCTGCGGCCACAAGCTCCGCCGTCGTCCTGGCGAAAGCCAGGACCCATTATCCCAAGAGGCCGTTTGGCGGCAGGCTTGTAGTTCGGTACTCCGACCGTTCACTATTGATAGATTCCGCGGTATGGGTCCTGGCTTTCGCCAGGACGACGGCTGAGGATGCGGCCTCAGTTCGTGTGCTTCTTCTTGCTGCGCTTGGGTGCGACCACCGGCACACTGGCCGGCGCCGTTGTCGGCGAGCCGCTCAACGCCTTCCGGCTCTCCCGCAATCGCGCGTCATAGCCGGGAGAGTTCGTGACCGTCGGCGGCCTTGCTTGGGCAAACGTGACGGCGCCGCAGAGGACGGCCAGTGCGACCCCGATCGTCAAATAGCGCTTCATCGCACGTCTCCCGTCGACCGGCGTGAGCTCATGCAGCGCCGTGGATCTGTTGCGGCGTCAGCCGCGGCGGACCCTTGCCTGCGGCCTCAGCCTCGTTGATCAGCGCAACAATGCGGCGCGACAGCGGCACGTCGACGCTGTTCCGCTCGGCAAGCGCGATGATCGCGCCCTGGAGATAGTCGATCTCGGTCTTGCGGCCCTGCTTCAAATCCTGCCACATCGAGGAACGCGCCTCGGGATCGATCTTCATGGTCCTTCCCAGGATCAGGTTGAAAATCGGGTCAGGCAGTCTCAGCAAGGTGGGCGTCCAGGACGACGGGATCGGCGTCGCCGAAACCGGTGTGATGCCGGCCGCCTTCATCGCAGCCAGCCCCTCCGCCATCTGGTCGGCGAACAGTTTTCGCCAGTCGCGGTTCGCCAATTGCGCGGCGAGCGGCATGTCGGACAAGGCGCTGAGCGCATTGTTCAAATTGATGACCAGCTTGCCCCATTGCACGCCCGTGATGTCGCGGCTCGCGCGCATGGTGAGCCCCGGCACCGACAGCGCTGCGGCCGTGTTCGCTTCGTCTTCGCCAACATGAATGTCGCCGGAGGTCGAGCGGTGGAAACGGCCCTCGCCCATTCCGATCACGTTGAAAGGCACCATGCCGGCGAGCACGCGGCGGCCGTCGAGGCGCTCGCGCAGCACCGCGACATTGCCGACGCCGTTTTGCAGCGAGACGATGACGGCATCCTGCGGCGCATGCTGCGCGATCTGGTCCGCGACACCAGCCGTGTCCGCGCTCTTCACCGTGACCAGCACGATACCGGCGCTGTGGAGGATCGCGGGATCTTCCGACAGCGCGAGTTGGCCCGGGCTGAGCTTCTTCTCGGAGCCGTCGAAATCGGTCAGCCGCAGGCCGAACCGCTCGATCTCGGCCTTCACCCGCGGCCGCACCAGGAATGCGACGCGGCGGCCGGTGGCCGCCAGGGTGCCGCCGACGAAACATCCGATGGCGCCCGCGCCGGCCACCACGATCGGTCGATCCGTCATCACCTCGCCTTGCTCCCTGAATGCCCGGCCTTCGATAGCAGAGGCGAGGCCGGCTGCCCATCGCGGCGCATCCGCCTTGTAACCGTCATGAGAGCCCCATATGTTTTTGCCCCGGGGGCCTATCAGCGGCGGGCACTCGCCAACGAGAACGCCAAAGGAGAGCACCATGGGTCTACTCGACGTCCTCAACGGCATGCAGAACGGCCCGCGCGGCCCGAGCACGCCAAGCTCTGAGAAGTCCTCGGGCGGCATGTCGCCGATGACCATGGCGCTCCTTGGCCTGCTCGCCTGGAAGGCGTTCAAGCACATGACTGCAGGCCAGCCCGGCGCGGCGCCGCAGCAGCGGTCACCGCTGCCGCCTCCGACGCCGGTGAATACGGGCGGCGACGCTCTTCCCGGCGGCAGCGGCGGTCTCGGCGATCTGCTCAAGGGCGGCCTTGGCGGCCTGCTCGCGGGCGGTGCGGCCGGCACGGTGCTGAGTGGCGGTCTCGGCGATCTCCTCAACCAGCTCCAGCAGGGCGGCCATGGCGACGCCGCCAATACCTGGGTCGGCAAGGGCGAGAACAAGGCGATCGCGCCGGGCGATCTCGCCAACGCGCTCGGCGCCGACCAGATCGAGAGCCTGTCCGCCCAGAGCGGCCTGTCGCGCGACGAGCTGCTTTCGGGCCTCAGCCAGTATCTGCCGCAGGTGATCGATCATTTGACACCGGACGGACGGCTGCCGACCGAGAACGAGCTTTCGGGCAGAATCTGATTTTAGTCAAAACGAGGGGAGCGCTGTCATGAGCATGGGTGGCTTGTTGTGGATCATCGTCGTCGGCTTCATCGCCGGTCTCATCGCGCGCTGGCTGGCGCCGGGACCGAACAACCCGAGCGGGTTCATCCTCACCACCATCCTCGGCATCGCCGGCGCGTTTCTCGCGACCTTCGTCGGCCAGGCGATCGGCCACTACAGTCCCGACCAGGGCGCCGGATTCATCATGGCCACGATCGGCGCGGTGGTGGTGCTGTTCATCTGGCACCGGCTGGTCGCGAGCGGCGTGATCAAGGGGTAGTCGCAGTCAATTTGGGCTGTGGTCTATCTACAAAAACGGTGTCGTCCCGGCGAACGCCGGGACCCATAGCCACCGAATTCGATTTGGCGAAGATCAGTCATTGCCGGCTTCGCGCCACAATACGCCCTGTGGTTATGGGTCCCGGCCTTCGCCGGGACGACACCGAGTGTGTTGCGAGGCCTTAGGTAGTCAAATGCATCCCGGCATCCATGCGCACGACCTCGCCGGTCATGTTGCTGGAGGCCGGCATCGCCAGGAAGCAGACGAGCTGCGCGATGTCCTCCGCTGATGATGCGACCTTCAGCGGCACCTTCGCCACAACGCTGTCGCGCACCTGCTTGGCGCCGGCCTCGCCGCGGCCCTTGGTGAACCAGGGCGTGTCGATATAGCCCGGGCATACCGTGTTGACGCGGATCAGCGGCGCGAGCGCGCGCGACAGCGACAGCGTCATCGTGTTGAGCGCCCCCTTGCTCGCGGCATAAGCGATCGATGAACCGACGCCGCTGATCCCGGCGACCGAGGACACGTTGACCACGGCGGACGGCCGCTCTGAGGCCTTGGCGCCGGCCTCCAGCAGGCTGCGCGCCGCGCGCACCATCTGGAACGGGCCGATGGTGTTGACGCCGTATAGGCGCTGGAAATCTTCCGCCGACAATCCATCGAGATCGGCATGGGCGACATGCTTGGTGATGCCGGCATTGTTGACCAGCACATCGAGCCGGCCCCAGCCGCCAGCTGCCGCGACGATCTTGCGGCAATCCTCATCCTTTGAAACGTCGCCCTGCGCGACCAGAACTTCCGGAGAGCCCGCCTTGCGGCAAAGGTCCGCGGTCGCCTCCGCTTCCTTCTGGCTCGAGGAATAGTTGATGACGAGCCGCGCCCCGCTCCGTGCGAGAATTTCCGCGGTCGCAGCACCCAGGCCGGAGGCGGACCCCGTCACGATTGCGCACAAACTGTCCTTTGCCATCCGATTTCCTTCCCCTGTCTTTGATGCAAGCCTTGGGCTAGCAAGCCTTGGCTCGCAAGCCTTGGCTAGCTGACCTTGTTTAGCGAGTTTGCCGCGCCCTGCAAATCGAGCAAACTCCGCTAAGCGGAATTAGCTTGTCGCCCATGCCCGCGCCGCAGGTTGACCTGCGATCAACGCTTGTCAGGGCCATGGCTTTTTCGGATCATCGGGCGCAAGAAGAACCTGCGCGCCCGCCCCACGGGGCCGGATGCGCCAATGGCAAAACACGGGGAACGCTGTGGCGGAGAGTGACAATATCGTCGTCGAGACCGCGGAGAAAATCTTCGCCGACCTCGCCGATCCGCAAACCGTCAACAACGACAAAAAGGATTCGTGGCAGGCGCCGCTATGGCAGGCACTGAGCGAAGCCGGCTTGCCGTTGTCCTGGGTGCCGGACGATCTCGGCGGCTCCGGCGCTAGCCTTGCCGACGGTTTTGCGCTGCTGAACGCAGCCGGCCGTTTCGCAGTCGCGGTTCCCCTGGCCGAGACCATGCTGGCGGGCTGGCTGCTGGCGCAGGCGAAGATCGCGTCCCCCGAGGGAGAGATGACGCTGCTGCCGGCCTCGCCGAAGGATCGGATCACGCGCGATGCCGACGGCGCGCTCTCCGGCCGCGCCCGCGGCGTGCCCTTCGCAAAGGCGGCAAAGCACTTTGCAGTGCTGGCACACGGCAAGGACGGCGCCTCGATCGCGCTGGTCGATGCGAGCAAGGGGCAGATCGAGACCGGACTCAATGTCGGTTACGACCACAGCGACACCGTCACGCTCGACAAGGTCCAGCCGGTCACCATCAAGCCGGCGCCGAAGGGTTTTGACCAGACCACCCTGATGCTGATGGGCGGCGTCGCACGCAGCCTTCAGATTGCGGGCGCGCTGGAAGCGATGCTCGACATCTCCGTGCGCTATTCCAATGAGCGCGTCGCCTTCGAGAAGAAGATCTCCAAATTCCAGGCGGTGCAGCACAATCTCGCCCGCCTCGCCGGCGAGTCCGCTGCTGCCCTTGCCGCAGCGACCTCTGCGGCCGATGCCATCGCCAATGCAAAATCGTTCGACGATGCGGTCTACCTCGAAGCCGCCTCGGCAAAAATCCGCTGCGCGGAAGCTGCGGAAAAGGGCGGCGCCATCGCGCATCAGGTCCATGGCGCGATCGGCTTCACCCTGGAGCACATCCTGCATCGCTATTCGCTGCGGGCGCTGGCCTGGCGCGACGATTTCGGTTCGGAAAGCCACTGGGCCGTCGAGCTCGGCAAGCTCATCGCAAACCGCGGCGCCGACGAATTGTGGCCGCTCGTGGCTTCGCGCTGATCAGGGACGAGACAACAATGACCGCTGCCCTCCGTTTCGATCCGATCCGCCTGCCCGAGAAATGCGAGCAATTGCGCAAGGAAGTGCGCGCTTTCCTCGCGGAAGAGATCGCCGCCGGCACCTTCGATCCGCACAAGCCCAACCGCGAAGACACCGACGCGCCGGAATTCTCCCGCCGGGTCGGCGCCAAGGGTTGGCTCGGCATGACCTGGCCGAAGAAATATGGCGGCCAGGAGCGCTCGTTCCTCGAACGTTACGTGGTGACCGAGGAAATGCGCGTCGCCAACGCGCCGACGCGGCGCTTCTTCGTCGCCGACCGCCAGAGCGGGCCGGTGCTGCTGAAATACGCCCCCGAAAATATCAAGATGGACATCCTGCCGCGCATCTGCCGCGGCGAGATCTGCTTCGCGATCGGCATGAGCGAGCCGAACTCCGGCTCGGACCTGTTCGCCGCGAAGACGCGCGCGACCAAAACTGATGGTGGCTATCTCATCAACGGCACCAAGATATGGACCTCGTCGGCACACATCGCCGACTACATGATCGCGATCTTCCGGACGTCGCAGCCGACCAAGGAAAACCGGCGTCACGGCCTGACGCAGTTCCTGGTCAAGATGAAGCAGCCGGGCATCCAGGTGAACCCGATCGGCCAGATCACCGGCCAGTACGAGTTCAACGAGGTCGTCTTCACCGATTTCTTCGTGCCTGACGATCATGTGCTCGGCGAAGTCGACGGCGCCTGGAAGCAGGCGACGAGCGAACTCGCTTATGAGCGTTCGGGCCCCGAGCGTTTTCTGGAGACCTATTACGTGCTGACCGAGCTGGTGCGCGCGGTCGGCCCCAATCCGGATACGCGCAGCGCCGAAGGCATCGGCCGGCTTGTGGCGCAGCTCCACACCATGCGGCGCATGTCGGTCTCGGTCGCGGGCATGTTGCAGGCCGGCAAGGAGCCGGTCGTCGAAGCGTCCATCGTCAAGGACATCGGCACGGTGTGGGAGCAGCAGCTTCCGCACCGCGTTCGCGATCTCGCCGCCTTCGTCGAGGAGACCGCCACCAACCGCGAGACGCTGGAGCGGCAGCTCGACTTCGCCATCAAGACCGCACCGAAACTCACCATCCAGGGCGGCACCACCGAGGTGCTGCGCGGCATCATCGCCCGCGGGCTTGGTTTGCGCTAACTCTTCGAGGACATCATGAGCACTTATAAAGATATCGGCGTCGAGAAGGTCGGGCACGTCGGCACCATCGAAATCCGCCGCCCGCCGCTGAACTTCTTCGACATTTCGCTGATCAACCAGATCGCGGACGCGCTCGACGAGTTCGATCGCGACATCGAGATCCGCGCCTCGGTGCTATCGGCGCAGGGCAAGGCGTTTTGCGCCGGCGCCAATTTCGGTGACCCAGCGCGACAGGCGCAGGAAGCGCGCGAGGCCGAGAAGACGGCGAAGGGCGATCCGGCCGACAGCCTCGGCGCGATCAACCACCTCTATATCCAGGCCGTGCGCATCTTCCGCGCCAAGAAGCCGATCGTCGCCGCCGTGCAGGGCGCCGCCATCGGTGGCGGATTGGGCCTCGCGGTCTCGGCGGACTTCCGGGTCACCTGCCCCGAAGCGCGCTTCTCCGCGAACTTTACAAAACTCGGCTTCCATCCCGGCTTCGGCCTGACCGTGACGCTGCCCGAGCTGATCGGCAAGAACAACGCCGAGCTGATGTTCTACACCAGCCGCCGCGTCACCGGCGAAGAGGCCGTCAAATGGGGCCTCGCCAACGAGCTGGTGCCGCAGGACCAGGTCAAGGCGGCCGCACTGAAGCTCGCCGGCGAAATCGCCGAATGCTCCCCGCTCGGGCTCGCCTCCACCCGCGCCACGATGCGCGCCGGCCTCGCCGATCGCGTCATGGCTGCGACCAATCACGAGCTCGAGGAGCAGACGCGACTACGTGCCACGGAAGACTTCAAGGAAGGCGTGAAGGCCACGGAGGAACGGCGCGCGGCGAATTTCAGGGGGCGGTAGCCACCGCCTTACGTCGCCGCATTGGGGCGGCGTTGCCAGACACTCCATGGTCGTCCTGGCGAAAGCCAGGACCCATTACCCCAGGGAGAAGTTGTGGCGCGAAGCTGGTAACCACGAGTCTTCGCCAAACCACTCCCTGTGGTTATGGGTCCCGGATCAGCGCTCGCTCCGCTCGCTTGTCCAGGACGACAGCGGTGTTTGTGGCGCGCTACTTCCGCCCCACCACCAGCGCATCCACGATCGTCACGCCCTGGCCTTCGGCGTGCACCAGCACCGGGTTGAACTCGATCTCCGCGATTTCCTCTGCATGCCGCGCGGCGAGCACCGAGATATCCGCGATCAACCGCGACACCGCCGCAACATCCGCCATCGCCGCCCCGCGAAAGCCGTTCAACAACGGCGCGGCTTTCAAGCGCGCCAGCATCGCTTTCGCCTCCTCCGCACTCACCGGCGCCGGGCGGTAGACGACGTCGCGAAACAGCTCCGTGGCGATGCCGCCGAGGCCGACCATCACCATCGGCCCGAAGGTCTTGTCCGTCATCGTGCCGATGATGATCTCGACGCCCGGCTTCGCCATCGGTGCGACCAGCACGCCCTGAACTACAGCATCCGGCCGATGCTTGCGCGCATTGTTGAGCAGCGCCTCGAACGCCAGAAACACCTCGCCCTTTGCCGTGATGTTGACGCGCACGCCGCCGACCTCGCTCTTGTGCGCAATGTCCGGCGACTGGATCTTCATCACCAGCGGAAAGCCGACGCGGGCGACGGCTTCGTCGAGCTCGCCCTTGTCCTTCACCAGCACTTCGTCCGGCAGCATGATGCCGGCGGCGCGGAGCAACGCCTTGCTGTCGGCCTCCGAGAAGGCCGGCGATTTCAGGTGCGCAGAGATGTCCCGCGCGGGCACTTGCGCCCCGTCCGCGGGCTTCTGCAGCTTGAAGTTGGCGTAGTCGACGAGTTGCCGCATCGCGACGCCGACATGGGTGAGGCCCGAGAGCACCACGACGCCGGATTTGGCAAGCTCGCGTCGCGCAAAATCGGACGGGACCGTGTAGGAATAGAACACCACCGGCTTGTGCTGCGCTGCCAGCACCGGCTTCAGCTCGTCCTCCCTGAAGGGCTTGCGCACCTCGCTCGACAGCGACAGCACGACCAGGATCGCGTCGATCTCGTCCGAAGCGGTGAGCAAATCGACGCTCTTCTGCAGACCGCCCGAGGTCACGCCCTGCGCGGTGACATCGATCGGGTTGCGCGCGGTGCCGTAGGAAGGCATCAGCGCCCTGATCTCCACCTGGACTTTTTCGGAGAGCTCCGGCACCTGCAAGCCTTGCAGCGCCACAGCATCGGCGCCCCAGATGCCGGCACCGCCGGAGACGGTGACCACGGCGACGTGATCGCCTTTCGGCAGCGGGTTGCTCGCGAGCAGCGCCGCGATCGTCAGCGCCTCGTCGAGATCGTTGGAGACGATGAAGCCATATTTGGCGAACACCGCGTCATAGGCCGCCGACCATCCGGCCATGCTCGCCGTGTGCGACGCCGCGGCGCGCATCCCGGCGCCGGAGCGACCAACCTTCGTGACGATGACAGGCTTCTTCAGCTCGGCTGCCCGCCCCGCCGCCGCGAGAAACTTGTCGACGTCGCGAATGCCTTCGATGAACAGCAGGATCACGTCGGTCGCAGCGTCTTGCACCAGATAGTCCAGGAACTCGCCGGCGCCGAGATCGGATTCGTTTCCGGTACTGACGACATAGCTCACGGCGATTCCGAGCGCCCTGGCCCGGTGATAATAGGCAAAGCCGATGCCGCCGCTCTGCGCGACGATGCCGATCCGCTTTGTCGTGGCCACGAGCGGCACCACGCCCGGCTTGACGTCCACGGCGGGGCTGAACGTCGCCGCCACGCGCTGCATCTGGCTGAAAAAGCCCTCGGCGTTCGGACCGGAAATCCGCATGCCGGTCCGCCTTGCCAGCGCCGCGATCGCATCCTGCATCGCCGCGCTGTCGCCGCCTTCCTCGGCAAATCCGGAGGAAATGATGACGGCGTTCCTGACGCTGGCGGCGGCGCATTGTTCGAGCGCGGCAAGCACGACGCGTGCGGGAATGATAATGACGGCGAGATCAATCGGCGCGCCGATCTCCGTGATCGATTTGTGGCAAATGAGCCCGTCGATCTCGGCGTAGTTCGGGTTCACCGGATAGATCTTTCCGGGATACTCGTTCTTGCGCAACATCGACAGCAGCCGGCCCGGAATCTTCTCGTGATCACGCGAAGCGCCGATCAGCGCGATGCTTGCCGGTGCAAAGAAGCTGTCGAGCGGATGCGGCATGTTGAATCCTTGCTCGTATGTTTATCCGTCATCCTGAGGTGCCGGAGCGCAGCGGAGGCCTCGAAGGATGAACGGCCACCGGCCGGGCCGCTCATCCTTCGAGGCTCCCTGCACGGTGCTGTGCACCGTACAGCTCGCACCTCAGGATGACGGGTTGGGAGCTACGAAGGCAAGAGCTCAAGCCGCAATCCGGAACGTTACCCCGCCCAGCAAAAACTCGTTGCCGGCAACCGCGAGTCCTTTCGCCCTGGCGACATGCAGCACACCCGCCACATCGGCCACCCGAAACTCCAGCGCGCTCATGATCTCGCTACTGCCCTTCACGAAGCGAAAATTCGCATTGGGAAGTCTCAGCTCGGTCTCGCCACTCGCGCCACTCGGCGCAACACCAATGATCTTCCCCCAATGCTCGGCCAGCCCTATCGGATCCGGGCTCTGCATCTCCACGCCGGTCAGTGCCTGCGTCACGTCCTTGTGGATGAATTTTTGCCAGTCCGGCCCCGCCGGCGGATACGCGCCCAGGATGTCGTCGCTGCCGTCGGTGTGGTTGAACTCGATGAAGGCGGCGCGGCAGTCGCGGGGATGGAGCTGCACGCCGTGATAGGGCGCGTGGTCGATGACGTTGGCCGTGCGCACGCCGAGCGCGTTGGCGTTGCGACCGCGCTCATCGGGATCGTTGCAGCAGAAGATCGCCATGTAGCCGCTGCGCCCGCCGCTCTTCTCGATGAAACGGCCGGCGGTGGTACCGTCCTTGAACGGCGCGACCACCTCCAGCAAGATCGTGTCGACCGGCAGCAGCGCATTCTCCAGGCCGTATTTCGCAACATTGCCGTCGCGATAGCAGACCGCGAGGCCCATGATTTCCGCGATATCCGTAATCACGGCGGCGAGGTGCGGCGCGACCAGGCAGATCTGCCGCAACCGCATGTAGGGCGCCATGGTCATGCGCCCTTGAAGGTCGGCTTGCGCTTTTCGACGAACGCCTTTGCGGCCTCCTTGTGATCCTCGGTGTCGCCGCAGCGGGTGTGGTGGATCGCCTCGCCGTCGAAGCAATCTTCCAGCGCGAGATGCTCGGCGTTGTTGATGTTGCGCTTGATGAAGCCGAGCGCGATCGAAGGCCCCTGCGCCAGCGACAGCGCGAGCTCGTGCGCGGCGGCATCGACCTCGGCGTCGGGCACGACCTTCGTCACCATGCCGATCGCATGAGCCTCCTTCGCGGTCAGCACCGGCGAGGTCAGATAGAGCTCGCGCGCCCGCGCGCTGCCGAGGAGTTGGGTGAGGAAATAGGTGCCGCCGTAATCGCCGGAGAAGCCGACTTTTGCGAAGGCGGTCGTGATCTTGCAGGACTCGGAGGCGATGCGGAGGTCGCACGACAGCGCCATCGACAGACCCGCACCGGCGGCAGCGCCATCGAGCTGGGCCACCACGGGTTTTGGCATCTGGTGCAGGATGCGCGACACCTCCATGCCGCGGCGCAGGTTCGCAAGTTTTTGCTCGAACGGCAGCGGCGCCCGCCCCTCCGCCATCGACTTGACGTCGCCGCCGACGCAGAAGGAGCCGCCCGCGCCCTTGAACAATACCGCGCGCACCTCCGGATCGTCCGCCGCGCGCCGCGCCGCCTCGACCAGCCCGCGCACCATGTCTGGGTTGAGCGCGTTCTTCCGCTCGGGCCGATTCATGGTGATGGTGAGCAGCCCGCCTTCGAGCTTTTGCAGGACCATGTCGTTGCTCATGGTGGTCTCCCTCGTTGTTGTCTTGCTCCGTCGCTCACGCCCGCCGCGGGATGACGCTCCGCGTCACTTCTTCACCAGCGGGCAGCGCGACTGCTCCAGAGACTGGAACGCCTCGCTGCCGGGCACGGTGGCGAGCAGCTTGTAGTCGTCGGAGCGGCCCTTGGACTCCGACGGCTTCTTCACCTCGAACAGGTACATGTCGTGGATCATGCGGCCGTCCTCGCGGATCTTGCCGTCCTTGGCGAAGAAGTCGTTGATTGGCGTCTCCTTCATCACCTTCATGACGGCTGCGGAGTCCGTCGTGCCGGCCGCTTTCACGGCCTTCAGGTAATGCGTGACGGAGGAGTAGACGCCGGCCTGCGCCGAGGTCGGCACGCGCTTGGTGCGTTCCATGAAGCGCTTCGAGAACGCGCGCGTATCGTCGTTGAGGTCCCAGTAGAAGGCTTCGGCCAGCAACAGCCCCTGCGCGGTTTCCAGCCCGATCGAGTCGATGTCGGAGACGAAGGCGAGCAGCGGCGAGACTTTCTGGCCGCCCTTGGTAATGCCGAACTCGGCCGCCTGCTTGATGGCGTTGACGGTATCGCCGCCGGCGTTCGCGAGCCCGATCACCTTGGCTTTCGAGGCCTGCGCCTGGAGCAGGAACGACGAGAAATCCGACGTGTTGAGCGGATGGCGCACGCTGCCGAGCACCTTGCCGCCGGTCTTGGTGACGACGGCACTGGTGTCCTTCTCCAGATCCTGACCGAATGCGTAGTCGGCAGTGAGGAAGAACCAGGTGTCGAGGCCGGACTTCACAGCCGCAAGACCGGTCACATTGGCCTGACCGTAAGTGTCGAACACGTAGTGGATGGTGTAGGGACCGCAGGCCTCGTTGGTGAGACGGATCGAGCCCGGGCCGTTGAACATGATGATCTTGTTGCGCGCTTTCGCGATCTCGCCGGCGGCAAGCGCGGTCGCGGAGGCCGCGACGTCGTAGATCATCTCGACGCCCTGGTTGTCGAGCATGTCGCGGGCGATGCTGGCGGAGAGGTCGGCCTTGTTGAGATGATCGGCCGCCAGCACCTGGATCTTGCGCCCCAGCACCTCACCGCCAAAGTCCTCCACGGCCATCTTGGCCGCAGTCTCGCTGCCCGGACCGGTGATGTCGGCATAGAGGCTCGACATGTCGAGGATGCCACCGATCTTGAGTGGCGGCTTGTCCTGGGCCTGCACGGCGCTCGCACTCAGCGCAAACGCGGCAGCAAAAATGCCCGACAAAATATGCTTCATCGAAAAGATCTCCCTTATCGCGCCGTACTCTGATGGCGGCTTGGTTATTGCTCTTGGCTAAAGCTGTTGCCGCAATCATGCCGCATGCCCGAGAGCGCAGCAAGCGAAGGTGCGCCACGAGGACACGATTGGCGCGCACGTTTTCCGCAAAGCGGAATGGCGGAGTGCCGATGGTGTTTCCACGTCACTGCATGTGAGGAAGCCTCTTCGCGACACGCCGCGCTTGAGTTAAAGTTGACGGCCAACGCAACCTCTCCGGGACACGTGACGCAACGGCTTCACCTCATTGCCGCATTTCTTCTCGTCGCGGGGCACAGCGCATTCGCGAGCCCGTGCCAGTTCGAGTCCCTGGGCGAAGGCCGCGTCGCGGCTGTCGTCGACGCGCGCAGTATTCGCCTCGACGACAGCCGCGAACTCCGCCTGACCGGGATCGAGCCGAGCGCGACGACGAAGCAGGCGCTGACCTCGCTGCTCGTCGGGCGCGACGTGATTCTGCGGAGCGCTAACGACACGCCCGACCGCTACGGCCGGCAAGCCGCGCTGGTCTTCGTCGGCGAAAACGGCACCTCGGTGCAGGCCGCCCTCCTCGCCCAAGGCGACGCAATCGTCTCGGCCGAGATCGCCGACAAGGACTGCGCGGCGGCCCTGATGGCGGCGGAGGCCGAGGCGCGGCGCGAAAAAAAGGGCAATTGGGCTGACGCGTCGGCCATAAAAAACGCGGAAAGTCCGGACGATATTTTGGCGGGGATCGGGCGTTTTGTGGTGGTCGAGGGCAAAGTCCTGTCGGTCCGGCAAGCTGGGGCAATGACCTACCTCAACTTCGGACGGAACTGGACACGCGGCTTTGCCGTGACTATTTCAAAGCGCATAGTACCGGCCTTCGAAAGCGCCGGCATGGTCCCTAAGTCTTTGGAAAATAGACGTATTCGCGTCAGGGGCTGGGTCGAGGGGAATACGGGGCCGCGTATCGATGTGCGCCTCGTGGGACAGGTCGAGTTGCTGGGCGCAAACGAGCCGACAGGGGTAAGGCCCTAAAAGGGGCCAGGCACGGGTTAAGCGACGTGAATGGGGTGCTAGAACGGCACGGACGAGGTGAACGCCGCCGCCTGCGGGCTGCGCCGGCCGCGCTATGCCTCGTGCTGGGTTCGACCCTTGCCGGGTGTGGCGACATGGGCCGGTTCCAGACCGCGGCGGCCCCGCCGACTGTTGCGATGCCCAAGCCGAAGCCGGCCGTCGCCCAGACCCCCGCCACCGAGAAGGAGCACGAGCGCATCCTGGCGAGCTATGGCGGCACCTATGACGATCCCCGGCTCGAATCACTGGTCACCAAAACCGTCGACCGGCTCGTCGCGGCGTCCGACCGTCCCGACCAGGGCTACAGGGTCACCATCCTCAATTCCGGCGCGGTGAACGCCTTCGCGCTGCCGAACGGCCAGCTCTATGTCACGCGCGGCCTTCTTGCGCTTGCGAGCGATACGTCGGAATTATCCTCCGTGCTCAGCCACGAGATGGCGCATGTGCTGTCCAAGCACGCTGCGATGCGCGAGGACCAGGCCCGCCAGGCCGCGATCGTCACCCGCGTCGTCACCGACATGAGCAACGACCCCGATCTCACGGCGCTCGCGCTCGCCAAGACCAAGCTGACCATGGCGAGCTTCTCGCGCAACCAGGAGTTCGAGGCCGACGGCATCGGCGTCGGCATTTCCGCCCGCGCGCATTTCGACCCTTATGGTGCGGCACGGTTCCTTTCGGCGATGGAGCGCAATGCCGAGCTGAAGGCCGGCAAGACTTCGCTGGATCCGCGCGCGCAGGATTTCACCTCGTCGCATCCGGCAACGCCCGAGCGCGTGCAGAACGCGCAGACCATCGCGCGACAATATGCTGCGCCAGAGGGCGCCGAGCGCGACCGCGAGACCTATCTCGCCGCGATCGACAATCTCGTCTATGGCGAGGACCCCAGCGAGGGTTTTGTCCGCGGCCGGCGCTTCCTGCATCCAAAGCTCGGCTTCACCTTCCAGGCGCCGGACAATTTTACGCTCGACAACACCGCGCAGGCCGTGATCGGCGTGCGCGACGGCGGCTCGCAGGCGATGCGCTTCGACGTCGTGCGGGTGCCGGCCGAACAGTCGCTCGGCGATTACCTGAATTCGGGCTGGATGGAGGGCGTCGAGAAGGCGTCCACCGAGGACATCACCATCAACGGTTTCCCGGCCGCGTCCGCCACCGCCAAGGGCGACCAGTGGCAGTTCAAGGTCTATGCACTGCGCTTCGGTAGCGACGTCTATCGCTTCATCTTCGCGACACGACAGAAGTCGACCGAGAGCGAGCGCAATGCGCGCGAGACCGTCAGTTCATTTCGCCGCCTGACGCTCGACGAGATCCAGGCCGCCCGCCCGCTGCGCATCAAGGTCATCACCGTGCAGCCGGGCGACACCGTGGAATCGCTCTCCCACCGCATGGCAGGCGTCGATCATCCCGCCGAGCGTTTTCGCGTGCTCAACGGGCTCGATCGCAACGCACAGGTGAAGGTGCGCGATCGTGTGAAGGTCGTGGCGGATTGAGACGCGGCCTCAAACTCCGCTGTCGTCCCGGACAAGCGTAAGCGCAGATCCGGGATCCATAACCCCGGGATACTGGAATGGGCACGCTGGTAGCTCCAGGGTGGCTTCAACAATAACCCGTCGGGGTAATGGGTCCTGGCTTTCGCCAGGACGACGTTGGGGGTGAGCCCTAACCGCCCGCGTCCATATCGCCCGCCTCGCGCTGGCCGCTGAGCCAGAGCGCGAGCAGGGTCCAGAACGCGCCTGACAGCAGATACGCCCCCGAGGCGATGACGCCGAGATTGGTCGCAAGCAACAGAGCGACGAGGGGTGCAAAACCGGCGCCGAACAGCCAGGCCATGTCGGAGGTCAGCGCCGAGGCCGTGTAGCGATACGCCTGCTTGAAGTTCGAGGCGATTGCGCCCGACGACTGGCCGAATGACAGGCCGAGCAGGATGAAGCCGATCACCATGTAGATGGTCTCGCCGAACGCGCCGGCATCGAGCAACTGCGGGGCGAAGCCGCTATAGATCGCGATCGCGATCGCCGATCCCATCAGCAGCGACTTGCGGCCGACGCGGTCGGCGATGACGCCGGAGAGCACGATCGCGCCGACGCCGAACACGGCGGCGACGATCTCGATGATCAAGAAGCGCACCGGGCTTTCACGGGTGAACAGGAACACCCAGGACAGCGGAAACACCGTGACCATGTGGAACAGCGCGAAGCTTGCCAGCGGCGCAAACGCACCGAGCATGATGTTTTGGCCTTCGCGCGCCACCGTCTCGGAGATGCGCGAGGGCTGCAATTCGCGGGTCTCGAACAGCGAGGCATATTCTTCCGTCGTCACCATGCGCAGGCGCGCGAACAGCGCCACGACGTTGATGGCAAAGGCGACGAAGAACGGATAGCGCCAGCCCCAGTCGAAGAAATCGTCGGCCGAGAGATTTCCGGCGAAATAGGCGAACAGCGCGCTCGCCACGATCAGACCGAGAGGCGCGCCGAGCTGCGGCACCATCGCGTACCAGCCGCGCTTTGAAGGCGGCGCGTTCAGCGCCAGCAGCGAGGCCATCCCGTCCCAGGCGCCGCCCCAGGCCAGACCCTGTGCGATGCGCGCCAGCGCCAGCAGCCAGATCGCCGCAACGCCGATCTCGTGATAGCCGGGCAGGAACGCGATCGCGACGGTGGCGGTGCCGAGCAGGAACAGCGCCGAGATCAGCTTGGCCGTCTTGCCGTACTCGCGGTCGACCGTCATGAAAATGACGGTGCCGATCGGCCGGGCCACGAAGGCCAGCGCGAAGATCATGAAGGAATAAAGGGTGCCGGTCAGTTCGCTCGTGAACGGAAACACCAGGCGCGGGAAGACGATCACCGAGGCGATCGCGAAGACGAAGAAGTCGAAGAATTCCGAGGTGCGGCCGATGATGACGCCGATGGCGATCTCGCCGGGACTGGCCTGGTCGTGGCCGTGCTCGCCCGAGTGGAGGTCTGCCATTGCGGGGGTCTGTGCCGTCGCCATGCGTAGCGCCCTTAACGTCCTGAAAACCAAAGCCGACCGCCCGGCGAGGCGCCAGGCAATCTAGCCCTGTCTGACGCATCATTCCGCACTGCAACATTGGACAAATTGTCCAATGTCCGGATTGCTGCGCCGCAGCTACCCCTTGGCCCCGCAAAGGAAACTCATTCTCATAAGGCTCGGCCCGTGTCCCGTTTCAAGATTCTGGCACTGCTACCCCTGGCAGTTGCGCTCAGCGGCTGCAACTACATCGTGCTGGCGCCGGCCGGCGATATCGCAGCGCAGCAGCGCGACCTCGTCATCATCTCCACCGTCCTGATGCTCCTGATTGTCGTCCCCGTGATGGCGCTGACGGTGCTGTTCGCCTGGCGCTACCGCCAGTCCAACACCGAGGCCCGCTACGAGCCGGAATGGGACCATTCGACCAGCCTCGAGCTGGTGATCTGGTCGGCGCCGCTTTTGATCATCGTTTGCCTGGGCGCGCTGACCTGGATGGGCACGCATCTGCTCGATCCCTATCGCACGCTTGGCCGCATCCATGCCGACCGCGCCGTGGACCGGTCCAAGGCCCCGCTCGAGGTCGACGTCGTCGCGCTCGACTGGAAGTGGCTCTTTATCTATCCGGACTACGGCATCGCCACCGTCAACGACCTTGCAGCTCCGGTTGATCGTCCGATCAACTTCCGCATCACCGCCTCCTCGGTGATGAACTCGTTCTACATCCCCGCGCTGGCCGGCCAGATCTACGCAATGCCGGGCATGGAGACCAAGCTCCACGCCGTCGTGAACCAGGCCGGCACGTACCGGGGTTTTTCGGCGAACTACAGCGGCGCCGGCTTCTCCGGCATGCACTTCAACTTCCAGGGCCTCGACGACAAGGGCTTTGACGCCTGGATCGCCAGCGCCAAATCCGGCGGCGGCTCGCTCGGCCGCTCCGAATATCTCCAGCTGGAAAAACCCAGCCAGAACGAGCCGGTGCGGCGCTACGGCACCGTCGATTCCGATCTCTACCGCCTGATCCTCAACATGTGCGTCGAGACCGGCAAGATGTGCCAGAGCGAGATGATGGCGATCGACGCCAAGGGCGGCCTCGGCCATGAGGGCCTGAACAACACGCTGCCGCTGGCCTACGACAAATACGCCCGCCGCGGCACGGCGCTTGGGCCGGAGCCGACCTTCGTCGCCGGCACCTGCACGCCCGATGCGCCGCAGGGCAGGACCACCGCCTCCATCACGGCACCTGTCGACACCGCGCCGCTCCTCGGCGCCGGCCTGAAGCGGCCGACCTTCACGCCGCTGAAGTCCTCGTCCTTCTTCCTCGGACAACGTCCGAAGTCAGATTCGTAAAGAGATCCCGCATGTCTCCTGATCTTCTCAAGCTCATCTTCGGCCGGCTCGGCCTCGAATCGCTGCCGCTGCACGAGCCGATCGTCGTCGGCACCTTTGCGGTGGTGGCGACCGGCGGCCTCGTCATGCTCGCCGGCCTGACCTATTTCCGCGTCTGGGGCTATCTCTGGAGCGAGTGGTTCACCAGCGTCGACCACAAGCGCATCGGCATCATGTACATGATCCTCGGCATCGTGATGCTGCTGCGCGGCTTCGCCGACGCGCTGATGATGCGGTTGCAGCAGGCGCTCGCCTTCGGCGGCTCGGAGGGCTATCTCAACTCCCATCACTACGACCAGGTCTTCACCGCCCACGGCGTGATCATGATCTTCTTCGTGGCGATGCCGCTGGTCACCGGCCTGATGAACTTCGTCGTGCCGCTCCAGATCGGTGCGCGCGACGTGTCGTTCCCGTTCCTGAACAATTTCAGCTTCTGGATGACGGTCGGCGGCGCGGTGCTGGTGATGGCCTCGCTGTTCATCGGCGAATTCGCCCGCACCGGCTGGCTCGCTTATCCGCCGCTGTCGAACATCGGCTACAGTCCTGATGTCGGCGTCGACTATTACATATGGGGATTGCAGGTCGCAGGCGTCGGAACGACGCTGTCCGGCATCAACCTGATCTGTACCATCGTCAAGCTGCGGTGCCCCGGCATGACCATGATGCGGATGCCGGTGTTCACCTGGACCGCGCTCTGCACCAACGTCCTGATCGTCGCCTCCTTCCCGGTTCTGACCGTCGTGCTCGCGCTGCTTTCGCTCGACCGCTACGTCGGCACCAACTTCTTCACGAACGATTTCGGCGGCAGCCCGATGATGTACGTGAACCTGATCTGGATCTGGGGTCATCCCGAGGTCTACATCCTGGTTCTCCCCGCCTTCGGCATCTTCTCGGAAGTGACCTCGACCTTCTCGGGCAAGCGGCTGTTCGGCTACACATCGATGGTCTACGCCACGGTGGTCATCACCATCCTGTCGTACCTGGTCTGGCTGCACCACTTCTTCACGATGGGCTCGGGCGCCAGCGTCAACTCCTTCTTCGGCATCACCACGATGATCATCTCGATCCCGACGGGCGCGAAGATGTTCAACTGGCTGTTCACGATGTATCGAGGCCGCATCCGCTTCGAATTGCCGATGATGTGGACGATCGCGTTCATGCTGACCTTCGTGCTCGGCGGCATGACCGGCGTGCTGCTCGCGGTGCCCCCGGCCGACTTCGTCCTGCACAACAGCCTGTTCCTGATCGCGCACTTCCACAACGTGATCATCGGCGGCGTCGTGTTCGGCGCGTTCGCCGGTATCGGCTACTGGTTCCCAAAGGCGTTCGGCTTCAAGCTCGATCCGTTCTGGGGCAAGCTGTCGTTCTGGTTCTGGGTCACCGGCTTCTACCTCGCCTTCATGCCGCTCTATGTGCTCGGCCTGATGGGCGTGACCCGCCGGCTCCGTGTGTTCGACGACCCGAGCCTGCAGATCTGGTTCATCGTCGCCGGCATTGGCGCCTTCCTGGTCTTCCTCGGCATCCTCTCGATGCTGATGCAGTTCGCAGTCAGCTTCCTCAGGCGCGAGCAGCTCAAGGACGTCACCGGCGATCCCTGGGATGCGCGCACGCTGGAATGGGCGACCTCCTCGCCGCCGCCGGCCTACAACTTCGCTTTCACTCCCGTCGTTCACGACAATGACGCGTGGTGGGACATGAAGAAGCACGGCTATCAGCGCCCGCTCACCGGGTTCAAGCCGATCCACATGCCCAGCAACACAGGCACCGGCATCATCCTCGCCGGCTTTGCCACCGCGATGGGATTCGGTCTGATCTGGTACATCTGGTGGCTGGCAGCCGTGAGCTTCATCGCGATGCTCGCCGTCGGGATCGGTCACACCTTCAACTATCACCGCGACTTCGACATTCCGGCCGACGACGTCGTCCGGGCCGAGGACGCGCGCACCAAACTGCTCGCCGGAGCCAAGTAAATGACTGTCGCTGTCAATCCCGCCCAATCGGGCGAACCGGTCTTCTACCTCGCCGACGAACACCCGCATCCGGAAGGGTACAGCACTTCGCTCGGCTTCTGGATCTATCTGATGAGCGACTGCCTCATCTTTGCGATCCTGTTCGCCACCTTCGGCGTGCTCGGCGGCAACTACGCCGCCGGTCCCGCGCCGAAGGACCTGTTCGAGCTGCCGCTGGTCGCGGTCAACACCTCGATGCTGCTGCTGTCGTCGATCACCTATGGCTTTGCCATGCTGACGATGCAGCAGAACAAGATCGGCCAGACCCAGATGTGGCTGGCGATCACCGGCCTGTTCGGCGCTGCCTTCATCGGCATCGAGCTGTCCGAGTTCGCCCACATGATCCATGAAGGCGCGACCCCGCAGCGCAGCGCCTTCCTGTCCGCCTTCTTCACGCTGGTCGGCACCCACGGCCTGCACGTCACCTGCGGTCTGATCTGGCTGGTGACCCTGATGGTGCAGGTCTGGAAGTTCGGCCTGATCGAGGCCAACCGCCGCCGCCTGATGTGCCTGTCGATGTTCTGGCACTTCCTGGACGTGGTCTGGATCGGCGTCTTCACCTTCGTCTATCTCCTGGGAGTTCTGCGATGAACACCGATACTCACGCCGCCCACGCGGACGATCATCACCACGGCGATAGCCACGCCCACGGCTCGTTCTCGACCTACATGCTCGGCTTCGTGCTCTCGGTCGTGCTCACCGCGATCCCATTCTGGCTGGTGATGAGCGGCGCGCTTCCGAGCAAGCAGATCACCGCGCTCGTCATCATGGCCTTCGCGGTCGTGCAGATCGTCGTGCACATGATCTACTTCCTGCACATGAACACGACGTCCGAGAACGGCTGGAGCATGATGGCACTGATCTTCACCATCGTCATGGTGGTGATCGCGCTGTCGGGTTCGCTGTGGGTGATGAATCACCTCAACAGCAACATGATGCCGATCCACCAGATGACTGGAATGAAGTGAACGAGACCCGGATCGTGACAAACGAGGCAAGTGAGACGCGCCGCAACGCTGCGCGCCCGTCCTCGTGGCTCACGATCCTCTTGCTCACGGCCTTCGCACTTCTGATCGCGCTCGGCGCCTGGCAGATCGAGCGCCGCGCCTGGAAGCTGGCGCTGATCGACCGCGTCGAGCAGCGCGTTCATGCCCCCGCCCAGCCGATCCCCTCGCCCGCTTCATGGCCCGCGGTGTCCACCGCAAACGACGAATACAGGCATGTCAGCGTCGCCGGCCGCTTTCTGCATGACCGCGAGACGCTGGTTCAGGCCGTCACCGAGGAAGGTCCCGGCTATTGGGTGCTGACGCCGCTTCGGCGCACCGACGGCACGCTGGTCCTGATCAACCGCGGCTTCGTGCCGTCCGAGCGGCGCGACGCATCGACGCGCCGGGACGGCAATCCGGACGGCCAGGTCGAGATCACCGGCCTGTTGCGCATGACGGAGCCGAAGGGCGGATTCCTCAGGAACAACGTGCCCCAGCACAACCGCTGGTACTCGCGGGACGTGGCCGCGATTGCGGCGGCACATGGCCTCCACAATTTCGCGCCGTTCTTCGTCGATGCCGACGCCGGATCACCAGCCACCGGCGGTCCAATCGGCGGATTGACCGTGGTCAGCTTTCCCAATAACCACCTGATCTATGCGCTGACGTGGTTTGCCCTGGCTTTCATGCTGGCCGGTAAACTTTTCGTCACATTCGGCGGCGGGCTGTTCCGCCGCAACAAACCCTGGAGCGGCTTCGTCCACGAAGCGGCCGGCGGCTCCGATGCTGTCGCCCGCAGGACGGGATCAGATGCTGGAACGATCGTCGAGCCAACCTGACGACGGAAGAACGCATGGCGCCGTCACGCTCCAATCGCAGGCGGACGCGCGCAGCGAGCTGATTGGCACTGCGCCGACCGACGACGAGACCAACCGTAAGAACATGGCGCTGCTGATCCAGCTGCGCTGGACTGCAGTGGTCGGCCAGATCGTGACCATCGGCGGCGTGCATGTCTGGCTCGGCATCCCCCTGCCCCTCACCCGCATGGGCGCGGTGATCGGCGCACTGGTATTTCTCAACGTCTCCAGCCTCGTCTGGGTGCGCCATCGCGCCGCGATCACCAACAACGAGCTGCTGGTCGCCTTGATGCTGGATGTCGCCGCGCTGACCGCGCAGCTCTATCTCAGCGGCGGCGCCACCAATCCCTTCACCTCGTTGTTCCTGCTCCAGGTGACGCTGGGCGCGGTGCTGCTCGATGGCCGCTCGACATGGTCGCTGGTCGCGTTGACTTGCGCGAGCTTCGTCTGGCTGACCGTCGCATACCGGCCGCTCGACCTGCCGCCGAACCCGCTGAGCGAGACCTACACGCTCACCGTGACCGGCATGCTGCTGGGCTTCGTGCTCAACGCCGTGCTGCTGGTGGTGTTCGTCACCCGGATCAACAGGAACCTGCGCCAGCGCGACGCGCATCTGGCGGCGCTGCGCCAGCATGCCGCTGAGCAGGATCACATCGTGCGCATGGGCCTGCTCGCCTCCGGCGCTGCGCATGAGCTCGGCACGCCGCTCGCCTCGCTCTCGGTCATCCTCAGCGACTGGCGCCGCATGCCCGAACTCGCCGCCGATCAGGAGCTTACCGAGGATCTCGCGGAGATGGAGACGTCGCTGCAGCGCTGCAAGACCATCGTGACCGGCATCCTGGTGTCGGCCGGTGAAGCGCGCGGCGAAGGCTCGTCGCCAACGACTGTGACGGCTTTCGTCACCGCGCTGGTGGAAGAGTGGCGCGACGCGCGCTCGGCGCGCACGCTCTATTTCGTCAACACCTTCGGCGAGGACGTCGCGATCGTGTCCGACATCGCGCTGAAGCAGGTCATCTTCAACGTGCTCGACAACGCCTACGAGGTCTCGCGCGACTGGGTCGAGCTCGTTGCCGAGCGCGAGGGCGACAATCTCGTGTTGTCGATCAGCGACCGCGGCCCGGGCTTTGCGCCGGAGATGCTGGTGCAGCTCGGAAAACCCTATCAGTCGAGCAAGGGCCGCGCCGGCGGCGGGCTCGGCCTGTTCCTGGTGGTGAACGTGGTGCGCAAGCTCGGCGGCAGCGTGACCGCCGAGAACCACAGGAAGCGCGGTGCCACCGTCCGCCTGACGCTGCCACTCGCAACGCTCGCGATCGGAGGCAGCTTTGACGCCTGACCGCTCGCTCATCGTCGTCGAGGACGATGCCGGCTTCGCGCGCACGCTGAAGCGTTCGTTCGAGCGCCGCGGCTACGAGGTCGTGCTCGCAGCCTCGATCGAGGAGGTGCGGAAAGTTCTGGAGGAGCGATCCTTCGGCTATGCCGTCGTCGACCTCAAGCTCGGCGGCGCCTCTGGGCTCGCCTGCGTCGAACTTTTGCACACGCACGATCCGGAGATGCTGATCGTGGTGCTGACAGGCTTTGCCAGCATCTCCACCGCCGTCGAGGCCATCAAGCTCGGCGCATGCCATTACCTGGCAAAGCCGTCGAACACGGACGACATCGAAGCCGCCTTCAACAAGGCCGAAGGCAATGCCGAGGTCGCGCTCGACACCCGGCCGACATCGATCAAGACGCTGGAATGGGAACGCATCCACCAGACCCTGATCGAGACCGACTTTAATATTTCGGAAGCGGCGAGAAGGCTGGGGATGCACCGGCGCACGCTGGCAAGGAAGCTCGAGAAACGACCGGTGAAGTGAATCGGCACGTAATACGGCAGGTGAATTTAGTGAGCTTTGATCCGTCGTCAGGTACGCCTGCGTCGAGATGCTGCCCCCGCACTTGTCGGCGCTATTTCGTCGGCAGTCCCGCGCGCAAGTGCGACCGTTTCACGCAGGCGTCATAGCGAAAGCGTACGCTGAGTTTCGCCTTCAAAGGCTAAGGGGCGGGGCGACCAACTCTTATTTTCTGTCAACCGACTGACGCAGGACAACGCAACGTTGCCCGGCGGCAGCCTCTGTTTATCCAAACATTTTCGGGAGCGACCATGACGAAACTGAATGGCACGCGCGCAAGCCGCGCTTTCGACTATCGAAGGAGGATCAGCTTTCTGTTTGCAGCGCTTCTCGCGATTTGCCCGACCTTCAGCGCGCATGCCGACGATGACGACCGGGACGGACGAAGCGAGAGCCGCGCTTACGCCATCGGCCTGTGGGGCGATCTGCCCTATTCCGACCTCCAGGCACAGGTCGGGGTGCCGAACCTGGTTGCCGACATGAACGCGCAGAAACTCGCCTTTGTAGTCAACGACGGCGATCTGAAGGCCGGTAACGGCACGCCGGGATCCGTGACGCCCACCGTGTGCAGCGATGCGCTCTACCAGCAGGGGCTTGGGTATTTCAACGCGCTGAACACCGCCGCGATGGTCACGCCCGGCGATAACGACTGGACGGACTGCGATCGGGCAAAGAACGGCTCATATTCGTCGCGCGATCGGCTCGACTACGAGCGCAAGCTGTTCTTCAGCACCGACTATTCCCTCGGACAGCGACCGATCAAGCAGCAGGTCCAGCACGACAAGCTCTGTCTCGATCACAACAATCAGCTCACGGGCTGTGTCGAAAACCGCCGCTGGATCATGAAGGGCGTGGTCTACGCCACGCTCAACATCCAGGGATCGTGCAACAATCTTTGCGATACCGCCCCCGACAATGCCGAATGGGCCGCACGAAACAGCGCCAACATCGTGTGGATGCAGCAGACCTTCGAAATGGCGAGGACCTATCGCGCCTCGGCCGTCATGTTCATATCGCAGGCCGATCCGGGCTGGGATCTGACGGATGGGACGCGCGCACCGTTGCGCGACCCGCAGACACTCGCGGAAACCGACGGTCAGCCCGACGGCTTCCAGGCTTTCCTGGTTGCGCTGCGCGACGAAGTCGTCGGCTTCAGGAAGCCGGTCGCCTATGTCCATGGCGACTCCCATTACTTCCGGATCGACCGACCCTTCCTTGATGCCAAGGGCCAGCGCCTCGAAAACTTCGTTCGGGTCGAGACCTTCGGCGACCATCAGGAAAACGGCAACAACGACGCGCACTGGCTGAAGGTGTTCGTGGACGACCGCAGCCGTGAGGTGTTTGCGTTCCAGCCGCAGATCGTGCCGGGTAATCGCACCGCCGTTCCCGCTCCGCCCAAGCGCGGCGACGATTAGTTGCGCTGCTGGGGATTTCCCTGCAGATCCGATCCTGCTATCCCATCGCGCCCGCCGGCACCGCCGGCGGGCGTTTGTCTCGTCTTCGGGGGAATGATGCCGCCCTTCAGCTTGCGCCTGGCCGTGCCGCTGGCCGGCGGCCTGGCGCTCGCGCTGATTGCGGGCCACAGCGTGGCGGCACGGACGCAGATCAGCATCGAAGGGCGCACAGACACGGTCCGCATCGACGTCGCGGATGCTCCGCTGCGCGACGTGCTCGACGCGTTACAGGCGAAGTTTGCTCTGCGCTACCACAGCAAGGGGACGCTCGACGCCGCGAGAACACTGAAGCTCAATGCACCGCTGAATCGCGTTGTTGCGCGGCTGCTCGACGGCTATGATTTCGTCATCGCGGTCACACCCGGCGGCATCGACGTCTTGATCCTGCAGCAGAACGCGGGCGGCGCCATCGTAGCCTCGCGTGGAGTGCCGGCAGCCGCCCCCGTCGCAGCCCAAGGCTATCGCCCGGAGCGAGATTGAGCGAGCGCGCTGATATTGTGGCGGTCCTATAGGGTGTGTCAGCACAGCGTATCCCCGACGGAGCGCCCCAAACAAAAAGCCCGGCCAAACGGCCGGGCTTTGATCTGTTGCGATGAACGGGCGAGACGCTTACGCCGCCTCGTCGGCGACCGTAGTGCCGCCATCGGTCTCGTCGCTATCGCCCTCGGCATCCGTATCGGCCTCGCCTTCGGCGGCTTCCGACTTGGCGCCGGTGCGGCGCGGGCTCTTGGCGAGCTGGGCCTCGATCTCCTTGACCGCTTCGGTCTCGGTCGAGTGCTGCACCACCGCGATCTCGCGAGAGAGACGGTCGAGCGCTGCTTCATAGAGCTGGCGTTCGCTGTAGGACTGCTCGGGCTGCGACTCGGAACGGTAGAGGTCGCGCACGACTTCCGCGATCGCGACGATGTCGCCCGAATTGATCTTCGCTTCGTATTCCTGGGCGCGGCGCGACCACATGGTGCGCTTGACGCGGGCACGGCCCTTGAGTGTCTCGAGCGCACGCTTCACCAGCGCGGGCTCGGACAGCTTGCGCATGCCGACATTGGCGACCTTGGCGGTCGGCACGCGCAGCGTCATCTTGTCCTTGATGAAGTTGATGACGAACAGCTCGAGCTTCGCGCCGGCGATCTCCTGCTCCTCGATGGCCAGGATCTGGCCGACGCCATGAGCGGGATAGACGACGAATTCGTTGGCCTTGAAGCCCTGACGCTGGGTCACAACCTTCTTTTCCTCGACCTTCGGCGCAGCAGCCGCGGGCTTCACGGCCGGTTTGGCGGCAGCGACAGGGGCCTTGGCAGGAGCAGCAGCAACAACAGCAGCCTTCGGCGCGGCGGGCTTGGCAGCGGGAGCCTTGACAGCGGGAGCCTTGGCAGCGGGCGCCTTGGCAACAGCAGGCTTAGCAACAGGCTTGGCAACGGTCGCTTTCGCGGCCGGCTTGGCAGTCTTGTTAGGCATTGCGCTTCTTTTGTTCTTCGAGGACTTTGCAGCCGGCGCCTTCGTCGCGGTCCGACCCTTGGATGCGCTACGGCTGGCCGCGGCGACTTTCTTGGGCTCCTTACGGGAAGCCTTCGCTGAAGTACTCTTTTTACGCGTTTTCTGTGACACAGCCTGCGCGCGGAAACTGCCACGCCCCTGTTCGACATCTGGTTTCACGGGAACCCAACGGGGCCGACGGGGCTGACCAGGGTTCGGCTTAATGTGCCCAATATAGCACATTTCCCGCAAAAATCAATGATTTAGGGGTCTTGAGGGCTGGCTTTCGACGGTTACGCCGCCATTAGGGTTAAGTTTAGGCCCAAATTAGTCGCCGGAGCCGGGGTTCGAAGAGAAATATTTGTCGAACTTGCCCTCCACGCCGTCGAACTCCTTGGCGTCGGCGGGTGATTCTTTCTTCTGGGTGATGTTCGGCCAGCTCTTGGCGTAATCGGCGTTGACGGTGAGCCACTTTTCCAGGCCCGGTTCCGTGTCCGGCTTGATGGCGTCGGCGGGGCATTCCGGCTCGCACACGCCGCAGTCGATGCACTCGTCAGGATGGATGACGAGCATGTTCTCGCCCTCGTAGAAACAGTCGACCGGGCAGACCTCGACGCAGTCGGTGTACTTGCACTTGATGCAGGCTTCAGTGACGACGTAAGTCATCCAACGCTCCGAAAAGCTCTTTTAAAAGTCGCGGCTTGCGTAGCGCGGATGGCCCGGCGCTGCAAGCTCAGGAACGGCCGATCATGACGGCTTTATGGGCTCGATCGACCAAGAAATGAATTCAAAGCGCAATTAATTGCGCCGGGCATTTGGAGTGCCTTCACTCAGCTCTTCGTAGAGCAGACGGGCGGAGGCGGCATCGCCGCGGCGCTCGTTGAAGGCTGCAACTTTCAAGACGCGCACGGTGCGATCGAGCGCGATGGTGAGCACGTCGCCGATCTTGATCGCATGCCCCGGCGATTTCTCGCGTGCGCCGTTGACGCGAACATGGCCGGACTCGACAAGCTCGGCGGCGGAGGTGCGCGCCTTCACCACCCGCGCGTGCCACAGCCATTTGTCGATGCGCTGCCGCTCGGTCGTGGGCTCACTCCTTACGGCCGGACAGTTGCTCTTTCAGCGCAGCGAGCTTTGCGAACGGCGAGTTCGGATCGACCGGACGATCGCGCTCGCGGGGGTTGGCGCTCGATGCGTAGGGGCGCAGCGACGGCCCGCCCTGGCGGTCGCGGCCCTTGTCGCGGTCGCGGCCACGGTTGTCGCGGCCCTTGTCGCGATCGCCGCCGAACTTGCCCTTGTTGCGATCGCGATCCTTGTTGTCGCGGTCCTTGCCTTGATCTCTACCTTGGAAGCTGCGGTTCTTGTCGTCGCGCCCCTCGGGACGCGGCGCACCTTCGCCGCCACCTTCGCGCGGCTTGCGGAAGTCTCTGCCGCCATCGCGACCAGAATCCCGACGATGACCGCCGCCATGGCGATGACGCTCGCCGCGCTTCTCGCCGTCGGCGGCCTGCGCGGCTTCACCTTCGGCAGGCGCCGCGGCGCCTGCTTCAGCACCGGCCTGCGGACGCGGCTGGTGATGACGCTGGTTGCGATGGCGCTCGTGGCGCGGCTTGCGATCGTCGTGACGGCCGCCCGGACGCCAGACCTCGATGAGCTCGGGCTCAGTGGGCGTGGCCGCGGCCTCAACGGGCGCAGCGGCGTCGGCCGACGCAGCGGCTTCGGTTGCAGCAGTCTCTGCAGACGCGGTTTCGGCAGGCGCGGTTTCGGCAGGCGCGGTTTCGGCGGGAGCGGTTTCGGCGGGAGCGGCTTCGGCAGCTTCAGCGGAGACCGCAGCTTCTTCGGCCGGTGGCGCGATGCCGGGAGCGTCTTCCGGCGTGACGGGCGCCTCCGGGGAAGCCTCGAGCGCGGGCTCGCCGTGCGCGGGCTCGTCGTGCTGCTCCATCCCGGGCGCGTCTTCGACGGTAACAGGCTCGGCGGCGGCTTCGATCGCGGAATCCGCAGGCTCGGCGGCATCCTCGACCTGCATTTCGGTTGGTGCCGCCTCGGCCGGAGCCTCAGCACCGGCTTCAGCAACAGGCGCCTCGGCAACAGCCGCAACCGGCTTCGCCGGCAGCGGCGGACGCTTGTCCATGCGATAGCCGAGCGCGCGCAGCACGGACGCGAAGTCTTCGCCGGCCGAGCCGGTGAGCGACGTCATCGCCTGCGTCACGACAAAGCTGCGGCCGTCGAACGCGCCGGCGGGCTTTTCGCCGGATGCGTTCTCGCGCCAGGCCAGCGCCGGACGGATCAGATCGGCAAGACGTTCCAGGATGTCGACGCGCACGGCGCGCTCGCCAGCCTGCTTGTAGCCGAGCACGCGATAGGCATCGCGCGGCAGCTGCTTGTCGACCGGGAACGAGGTGCGGCCGGAACTTGCCAGATGCTGCGCGCCCGACAGCGCGGAGGGATCGACATTGTCCTGCTTCAGCGCCCAGAGCAGCGCGGCCAGCGCACGCCCGGCCGGCTTGAGCAGGCCGGGGAAATAGATGTGATAGGCGCCGAAGCGGACGCCGTATTTGCGCAGGACGGCGCGCGAGGGCTGGTCGAGGTCCTTCAGCTCGTTGGCGATCTTCTGGCGCTCCAGCACGCCGAGCGCCTCGACGAGCTGATAGGCGATGCCGCGGGCGATGCCGGTGACGTCCTCGGCCTTGCTGAGCTCGAACATCGGCCCGAGCAGCTTTTCGACATGCGTCTTGAGCCAGAGGTCGAGCCGGGCCTGCACCTTGTCGCGGGGGCCGCCCGTCAGGCGTTCGTCGGAGATGATGCGGATGCGCGGATGCAGCGCCTCCTCTGCGGCAGACAGCCGCGCCACGGCGTCGCCGGTCCAGCGGATGATGCCTTCCGAGGTCAGCACGAACTGCTCGTCCGGCGCGTTGCCGAGCTTTTCGGCGCGCGCGTTGATCTCGCCGGCGAGCACGGCCTGCGCTGCAGCCTGCAACGCTTTCGCATCGGAGCCGGCTTCCGCCGCATCCGGTGCAAAGGTGAAGCCGTCGAGGCGGCCGATGACATGGCCTTCGACGATGACTTCGCCGGTCTTGCCGATTTCCGTATTCAAGCTCGTGTTCTCCCGCAGGCGGCGCATCAATACACTGGTCCGGCGATCAACGAAACGCTCAGTCAAGCGTTCATGGAGCGCATCCGATAATTTATTTTCGATCTCCCGCGCGATCCCCTGCCAGCGTTCGGGGTCTTTCAGCCAGTCGGGGCGGTTGGCGACGAAGGTCCAGGTGCGAATCTGCGCGATCCGGGCCGACAGCGTGTCGATATCGCCGTCGACGCGGTCGGCCTGGTCGATCTGGGTCCTGAACCAGGCGTCGGGGATGCATCCCTTCCGCATCAGGAAGCCGTACAGCGTGGTGACCAGCTCGGCATGGGCGGCCGGCGACAATTTTCGGTAGTCCGGGATCTGGCAGGCCTCCCACAGCCGTTCCACCGCATCCTTGCCATGCGCGACATCGCGTACCTCGACGTCGCGGGCGGCGTGGTCGAGCACGCGCATGTCCTCGGCGATCGGCGCGCGCGTCAGCGCCTCATGGCCGGGGGCCAGGTTCAGGGACACCTGGAGCGCGCCGAGGGAGGCGAAATCCAGCTTGGAATTGCGCCATTGCAAAACCTTCACGGGGTCGAAGGTGTGGTTCTGCAGCGCATTGACGAGCTCGGGCTCGAACGGCGCGCAGCGGCCGGTGGTGCCGAAGGTGCCGTTGCGGGTGGCGCGGCCGGCGCGGCCGGCGATCTGGGCGAATTCGGACGGCGTCAGCCGGCGGAACTGGTAGCCGTCGAACTTGCGGTCGGAGGCAAAGGCAACGTGGTCGACGTCGAGATTGAGGCCCATGCCGACAGCGTCGGTGGCGACGAGGTAGTCGACCTCGCCGTTCTGGAACATCGCCACCTGCGCATTGCGCGTGCGCGGGCTGAGCGATCCCAGCACCACGGCAGCGCCGCCATGCTGGCGGCGGATCAGCTCGGCGATGGCATAGACCTCGTCGGCCGAGAAAGCGACGATGGCGGTACGGCGCGGCTGCCGCGTGATCTTGCGGTCGCCGGCGAATTCCAGCTGCGACAGCCGCGGCCGCGTGATCATGGAGACGCCCGGCAGCAGCCGCTCGATGATCGGACGCATTGTCGCGGCGCCCAGCAGCAGCGTCTCGTCGCGGCCGCGGCGGTTGAGGATGCGGTCGGTGAAGACGTGGCCGCGTTCGAGATCGGAGGCGATCTGCACCTCGTCGACGGCGAGGAACGAGACGTCGAGATCCCGCGGCATCGCCTCGACGGTCGAGACCCAGTAGCGCGGGCTCTTCGGCTTGATCTTCTCCTCGCCGGTAACAAGCGCGACGGCGTCGGGGCCGACCCGCGCGGCGATCTTGTTGTAGACCTCGCGCGCGAGCAGGCGCAGCGGCAGCCCGATCATGCCGGAGGGATGCGCGAGCATCCGCTCGATGGCGAGATGGGTCTTGCCGGTGTTGGTCGGTCCGAGCACCGCAGTGACGCCGGCGCCGGGAAGCCGCTCGGAAGCGAAGGGGGAGGAGGAAAAGGGCATCTGGGGGATTAGGTAGTGGCGATTGGGGCGAATGTCAGTGCTGTTTTGGGGCGGCGGCGTGAAGCGCCGACCTCACACACTGCTGTCATCGCCCGGCTCGACCGGGCGATCCAGTATTCCAGAGGCGGCGCAGATCAAACCGAGATGGCGCGGCGTACTGGATGCCCCGGTCAGGCCGGGGCATGACGGCGGAGAAGGCGGCACTCCCCAAACCTCGCGCAACTGTCTCACTTTGCGACGCTTTTCCCGTTGGCTTTAAGTTTCGGAACGAGTTGAGAACGAATCGCGGCCGAATCGCTGACTCCCCGATGAGTCCTGTTCCGTTCACGCAACATGTCGCGGGAGACTTATTGTCTGCGCACTAGATGGAGTTTTGCCCCGCCGCACAAGCGACGTTTCGGTGCCAGATTCCTTAAAGCTGGGGACGGCGCGGAGTCGAATCAGAATCGGGGAGGAGTCAAATGGATTCCCGGCCCTCGACCCTTTTCAAACAAAAAGCGCGAAAACAACCCCATGCACAGTAGGTAAGTATTTGAAATCGCTTGTGTTCTTTTTTGCAAAAAGGGAGGGTCAGCGCGGCGCGGGGCGCCAGGCTTACTGCGTCTTCGCGACCCGCGGCGGCGCTGCGGCAGTGATGAAGGAGGTTGCTTCCAGCATGGCCGGCCCGAGCGGCGTCGGCACTTTCAGCCAGAACGGGACCAGGATGCGCGTGCCAGCCACCGGCGCGAAAGCGACCTCGATGTTGCGCTGGGCGGCGAGGTATTTGATCACGGGGCGGTCGGGGATGTAGCCGGCCACGGGCACGAAAAACAGCGAGCAGACCACGACCGGGCCGTGATAGCCCTTCTCCGCCTTCACGGTTTCCATGCGCTTGAAATCGAGCTTGAGCTCGTAGCGCATGCGGCCGTCGAACACCGGCGCCGAGTTGTGGCAGGCGTCCGGCGTCACGGGGTCGCCGGTGCCGGGCACGCGCAGCAGCGAGGCCGTCATCGGGTCCCAGACGCCGCGGCGGTGCGCGTCGGTGACGACGATGCGGTCGGGATCGACCGGCGGCTCCGGCACGATGCCAAACTCCTTCACATTGCCCTTGTCGAGCGTGATGCGGATCTCTTCGGTCTTCTTCGAGGTGGTGGTGGAGGCCTGGTAGCCGGTCGCGACCAGCGCGCCGTTGACCACGCGGCCCTGCGAGGCGCCGGTGCCGGACCCGCCCGCGAACGATTTCAGCAGCCCCGAGGTGCCGCCGGAGGCCGCGGCCGCGAACACATCGTCCTGGATCTCGATATTCCAAGCGCCCTTGCCGACCGGAATGCCCGCCAGCGTCGCCTCATATTGCGCCTCGAGCTTGCCTTGCGCCGCCGCAGGCTCCGCCGCCCACGCCAAGGCCAGCCCGCCAAGGGCCGCCAGGACCAGCCGGCCGGCAAAGCGCGGAGCGGCCGCGCGCGGCTCCGTCGAGCGCAGGCCGGGCGCGAGATGAGGCGTTGTGAGCACGAAACAATCCAATCGGGGCGCGAACGGCTGTTACTTAAGCCAAAAACCGCGGCAAGCAATGTGTCCGGGCGTATCAGGACGCGGAACCGCACCTGATACTTCGGGCGCGAATACGCCCTTTATGTGATGGTAAGGCGTTTTAAACATTGCCGTTTTGGTGATCGGGGCGGGTCAGAAGCGCGCACCTCCTTCCGCCCATTCCGCCGTCATGCCCCGCGAAGGCGGGGCATCCAGTACGCCGCAGCCCCTCGACTCCAGCCGCTCCTTCTCGGAATACTGGATCGCCCGGTCGAGCCGGGCGATGACACCTACCTTGGAGCACGAAACCCGCCCCAAAACCTTGACGAC
>NZ_JARWCR020000043.1:0-72415 GCF_029846695.2 Bradyrhizobium nivariense
CTTCGGCAAGCTGAAGGAATTCAAACGCATAGCGATGCGATGTGACAAGACAGACGGCAGCTTCGAAGCGATGATCTACCTCGCCACCGCTGTCATCCATTCCAAGTGAATCTCAACAGACCCTAGTTCCACGTCCGGAAGTTCCCTCGAAGGACCGCCCGGGAGCTTCATTCTCGTCCACCCAGATTGCGCTACCAAAAGCTCAATTGAATAAAGATTTATCCGACCCGGAATTGAAATGAATTTAGCTCGTGAATCGATTGAACTGTTGGAGCAGGTCGCAAGGATGCTGTGGTTCGAAGGCACCAAGCACGGCTTGCGCGACCGCGAGTGGATGGCTCTGCGCTTCCTTTCCCGCGCCAACCGGTTTTCCCGGACGCCGTCGGCGCTCGCGAGTTACGTCGGCACCACGCGCGGCACCGCCTCGTTCATCATCGGCGAGCTGGAGCGGCTCGGCTATCTCGAGCGAAAGCGCTCGGCCCAGGACAAGCGGTCGGTGATGCTGAGTGTGACACAGCAGGGCAAGAAGTTCCTGGTGCGCGACCCCGTCAACGTCCTCGTCGAGGCCATCGCCGTCCTCGAGGACGAGGCCAAGGCCAGCTTCCGCGACGGGCTCCGCCACGTGCTGGATCAGTCGGACGCAGCCGAACAGCGGCATCATACCGACGTCTGCAAGCGATGCATCTTCCTCCGCGAAGATCGCACCACCGCGGACAGCAAGACGACGGCCGAGTTCAGCTGCCGCCTGTTTCGCGCGCCGATCGCGGAGGCGGAGGTCGATCTGCTATGCACCAGCTTCGAGCATCACCGCCAATAGAAGGCGGCCCTCGATCAGGGCGTTGCCTTGCGTGACGAATAGATGACGCCCCCGCTGGACTCCACCACCAGACGTCCGTTCTCGTTTTTGATCTCCTCGATGCGGCCAAGGCCGGGCACCTGCTGTCCCAGCACGGCCTCGATGACGCCGTTCGGGCCTTGCAGGATCGCAATCCCCTCATAGGCCTGGCGGACCGACCAGCCCTTGACCGTCTTCCGCGGCGCCGACGTGCGCTCGGACGGAGACACCGATCCCGTGATCTCGGGCGCGGTGGCCGAAGCCATCATCGGCATTGGCTGCTGCGATTGGGAGGCGACGGGCGTCGGAGCCTGGGCCTGCGCCTGGGCAAGCTTGTCGAGCTTCACCGTCGAGGACGAGCTCACCCGTTCGATCCGATCCAGGTTCTCGCCGAAACGGCCAAAACGGTCATTGGTCGCCTTGCTCGATTGATCGACCGCGGTGCGCAGGCCGTCGAGATTGTCGGACACGCCCGAAACCTGCTTGCGCAGTTGAGCCACCGTCTCGCGCAGGTTCCTGATCTCCGTATTGGTCGCGACATTGCTCTGGGCGGGCTGCGTGGTGAGATAGGCGATCACGCCGGTACAGGCGCAGACCACCAGGATCGCAGCGACCGCCAATGTTGCGAGCGGCGCGACCCATGTCGGACGCGGCGGCGGCGGCTTGGCCACGATCACGGCCGGCTTGATCACGGTCGACGTAGGCTTGGGTATCGCCATCTTATCGAGCCGCGCCTTGGCGCGAATACGCTTCAGACCCTCGAGTGCCTCTTTCGCCAGAGTTTCATCACTCGCTACTGCCGACACACGCTTGGTGTTCGCAGCAGGCTTGGCGCCTCGCGCCGCATTGTCCCTGGCATCGCGCGCCTCCGCAGCCGGCTTCGCCGCCGCTGAAACATCGGCAGTCGCGTTCGGACGAGCTTGTCCATCGGACAACATGTGAGAATGCTCCGTTCGGTTCGATCTATCGATCGGTGAGGTTATTTGCCGAAGCTTGCCTGAAACGTGCGCATCGAAAAATTTTCATCCCGCGCGAGACGACGTCACATGAGTCCAACGCGTCATACACGTGGCGAGAGTGCGACTCGAAAGACACACACTCGCCAAGATTTCGCCAAGCTGGAGTCGCCTCGCTATACATGAGTCGAATTGTCGCATGTGGAAACGCGATGAGGAGAGTCAATCCCGGGTTGAAAACCCCTCAATGTGCATGAAGCGCAGCACCACCCAAAATAGCTGCAATCATACGGAGATGCGGAACTTTATACCTGCGATGATGCAAAACTAGTTCAGATTCCAAATCAACTGATGCGGTTAGATATACAAAGAAACAACTCGAAACAAACCAACAACATCAAGCACGTGTAGCAATCGCTTTGTTGCGCACGCTTGATCGGAAATCGGCAATTGTTACGGTCCTACTCAAGTGATTCTCGCCAGTTGGCGGGGGGATCGACACAGTACGGTAGCGTTCGGACGCGATGAGCAACTTGGCGCAAATGTTCTAGGTCGCTTTCTCAATCCGCTCCGCGAGGTGGTCCGCAAGACACCCGCCGGGCCTCACGCAGTAAGCGTTCAGTATCGAGTCGAAGTAGCAGGCCTGCGAAACGCAGGCACTGAATGCGTAGGGCTGCCCGCGAATATCGAAACCATAACAACGGTTCGCGGGAAGGAATGTCGTCAAACAGCACCGTTGCCGAGCCGGGCATCACAACAACGAACCGGCCGCAACAAGTGCGAAACAGGGGCGAAAGACTGATGTATATTATCGTTGATGATCGCGAGAGCGTCACGAACAGCTACGTCGGAGGGCTCGTTCGCGAAGGTGTTTCGTCGATCGGCTTCTCCTCCGGAGAGTTCTGGGACTGGCTGCAATCTGCGAGTGAATCGGATCTGGCTGCGGTGGACGCCTTCCTCCTCGGGGATTGCGACGCTCGTGGAAGCCTGCCGCGGGCGATGCGCAAGCGCTCCTCGGCTCCCATCATCGCCATGAGCGGCCAGAAGATGCTCAAGAACACGCTGGAGCTGTTCGAATCGGGCGTCGATGACGTCGTGCACGTGCCGATTCATCTCCGCGAGATCCTCGCCCGAACGGCCGCAATCGCGCGCCGCCGGGTCGGGGAACTGCCAAGGCCCTGCGAGACCAGGATCCAGGTCTTCTTCAACGGACGTGACCCCGAGATCGCGGGCCACGCCCTCACCCTGCCCCGCCGCGAACTGCGCATTCTCGAATATATGGTCAGCAACCACGGCAAGTGGATCACCAAGACGCAGATCTTCAACGCGGTCTACGGCATCTTCGAGGCGACCTTCGACGAGAGCGTGATCGAGAGCCACGTCAGCAAGCTGCGCAAGAAACTCCGCGACCGCCTCGGCTTCGATGCGATCGTGGCCCGCCGCTACGTCGGGTACCGCCTCGACATCCCGGCCGGCGAGACCATCGACGTACCGATGCAGGAGCTCGACGAGGTCGGCATCCTCCTGAACAGGGCGCATGCCGCCCCGGCGGCGTATCCGGCCGGAAACTGATACGGCAGGGCGCTGCCACGAAACCGACAACGGCCTCTGCGAATTACCTTCGCAGAGGCCGTTGTACTTTCAGCGACGTAACCGGCGAACCCCGGCGCGGCGGTACCGGCGCTGCGGCGCCTCGGGCCCCGCTGTTTGCTCTCGAGCGTTTTCGGACGAAGTGGATACCGGTTCGCGTGAAATAAAACGCCTCAAACCCGGAATCCAGAGCTTCGGTTCTGATTCAATCGGAACCGATAATGCTTCTAGGGCTTCTGCTGGAATTCTTCCTTCGACACGTAGTTGAAGTCCTCGACCAGGACGTCCTGGACGACATCGGCCTGCATCCGCTCGTTGACGCGCTGCTTGATGGCCGTCGTGAGGATGGAGAGGTCGTAACGGGCGAGTTTCCTGAAATCGAGGCGGTCGTCGGCATAGATCCTGCGGAAGGCTTCATCGACGACGAACGGCTCCGGCGGAACGTTGAGCTGATGCATGGTCCGCGCTTCCACGGTGTAGACGAAGCGCGCGACGATGTAGCCCTGCACGTTGCCACCCTCGACCATGGGCACGCTCAGCGCCCGCGTCTTCTGATACTGCAGCCCGTCGAGATATTCGTCCTTCGCCGGCAGCAGGCTGCCGTTTTCCTTCCAATAGGCCACGGCATAGCTCGTGCCCGCGGTGAGGATGCATACCCAGAGCCCGGCCAGCACGAGTCTGATCATCTTCCGTCCTGTGCTGCACGACCGGTATAGGTGCCGTCCGACTCGGCATCCTTGATGGCCTTGACGATGATAGTTGCGACCTCGCGCACCGCGTCGTAGTGCATTTCGAGGATGGAACGGTTTCGCTCGAGCTTCTCGCGCAATCGCTGGATCTCCTCGGTGATCTCGACCTCGCTGCCGAGATGCATTCGTGCCCGCATCAGGCGGACGAATTCCAGCATGCTCCGGCTCTTCCGGGCGCTGAACTCGTCGAAGTCGATCTTCTGACCCGTAGCGAGCGCGACCGTCTCCTCCTCGACGATGCTTTCGAGCCGGCGGATTGCAGCCAGCAGGCCGCGCACCTCGTCCGATCTCGCCGCATCCGCGCCGTCGCTCGCCACCTCGCCACCGACATTCGGCAGCAGCACGGGCAACAGCGCATCGCCCAACACGGCCGCCGTCGTCATCGCCTCGGTGTCCACGACCGGCTGTTCCATCACCAGGGCCGCCGCGCCTTCTTGTGCCTGCATAGGAAATTCACCCTTCAACTTCTGTCACCCATTTCCGGATCGTCATCCGGCCTTGCCCGTAGCGGCCGGCCCCGCCGGATGCGCGGCGGCGAGCTGCTTGGCAATGCCAATGCCCTTGCCCTTTGCCAGCTGAGCACCAAGTTGCTCCGCCAGCATCGACTTCCAGACGCCGCCGGCCGTGCCCTTGCCAAAGACCTCCTCGGACTCCTTCGGCAACATCGTCTCGACGAAGGTCTGGAGGATGAAGGCTTCGAACTTCCGGTACACCTCGCCGGATGCCGGCGCCTTGATCACCTGCACCGGCGCCCCGTTCACCGCACCCGACTGCGCTTCCGAAACCATCGTAGCGGATTGATCGGCAGCCGCCGCCTTGGCCTTGCCGACCTCCGCGTTCATCGTGGCGGCGAAATCCGTGTCCGATGATTTCAGCGCGTCGAGCTTCGCGGTGGCCGCGCGCTGCGCCACGGGATCGGCCGCGTCGAGGACGTCGAGAACGAGGTCGGGTGTCGCTGTCACGATCATGTCTTGTTCCGGCTGGCTGGCCGTGGCGTCCACTCGCGCACGGTGAGGCTTGTTCCCGTCATCTCCTCGAGCGATCGCTTCTCGGCGTCGCGAAGCTTGTCCGCGAGCGCCGCCTTCGCGACCTGCTCGAACTGCTTCACACGGCGGCTCTCCGTGCGAACCTGGTCGAGCTGTTGCGAGGCCTGCGCCTGAACCGCGCGCGCGCCGACGCTGGTTCTGGCCAGGCGCCGCGCGATCGATTCGCTCGATGATCCCGCCGGCGGCTTCCCCTCGTTGAGAGTTCCGACCAGCCATTCCTGCTCGTCCTGCAAGCTGCGCTCCTGCTGCCGCAGATGCGCGAGCTGCCACTCGGACAGCCGGAGCTGGAGCTTCACGAGCGAGACCATCCGGCCGAGCTTGTCCGCGCGCGACGTCATGACCGATCACCCCGCCAGCCATGACGAGACGCCGAGCATGAATTGGGTCAAGAGCTCGTCGCTGGTGAGATAGAGCAGCAGGAAACCGCCGAACAGCACGAACGGCACCGAGATGAAGTAGACCGGAATTGCCGGCGTCAGCTTGTTGATCAGGCCGACCGCGAAGTTGACGACGACCGAATAGACGATGAAAGGGCTGGCGATCCGCAGCGTCAGCACGAATGCCTCCGACAGCCGGCCGACGAGTTGGTCGAGCGGCATGCTGCCGCCGAGCCTGTCGCCGGGATGCCAGACGTCGTAGGAGTTCATCAGCCCGCGCAGAACCTGCCAGTGCTGGTCGGTCATGAAGAACAGCGTGGTGACGGACGCCATGATCAGCGGCACCAGGGCCGGCGCCGGATCAGTGTCGGCAATCGGCGTCCCCGGGATGTTGCTCAGCCCGATGGCACTCGCCATCACGGTGGCCATGGTCTGGAGTGCGAGGAAGAACACCCGGCCGCCGAGCCCGATGACGCTGCCGACCACGAGCTCGGAGCAGATCAGGAGCGCGAGCGTCAGCGGCGCCGCGTTGTCCGTGAGAGGTTTCAGGACAGCGACCAGGATCGGCGTCAGCGCAAACGTCGTGACGAGCGCGACGAACAAGCGGACCTGGGCCGGAACGTTGACGCTGGAATAGCCGGGCACCAGCATCAGGCAGGCACCGATGCGGCAGAACACGATGAACGTCACCAGCACGCTGTCGGCGAGGCCGCTGATCACGATATGGCTCCGAGCGCTCTGATCTCGGTGCTGCGCGCGACTTCGACATGCGACAGGATCGGCAGTGTCGGAAATACCCGTTCCAGGATCATCCGGACGTAGGGACGGGCTTCGGGGGTCACCGCCATCACCACGCTGGTGCCGTTCTCGGTGAACTTTCGGATCGCGGCGCTGGCTTCGGTCGCAAACTGCTCGATCAGGCGCGGATCGGCGTCGAATTCGACGACGTCGCCCTTGGCGTCGCGCTTCAGGCTCTGGTGGAACGCCAGGTCCCAACGGTTGCCGAGACGGACCACGTTGAGCACGCCGTTGTCGGAGAGATCGCCGCAGATCTGCTGGGCAAGACGCGTGCGCACATGCTCTGCCACCTGCTCGGAGCGCCGCACATGGGGCGCGATCTCGGCGATGGCCTCGAGGATCAGATGGAGGTTGCGGATCGACACGCGCTCGGCCAGGAGGATCTTCAGGATCGCCAGCAGTCCTGAGTACGATATCTGCGACGGGCAGAGATCCTCGACCAGGCGCTTGTATTCGGGATCGAGCCGGTCGAGCAGGCCGCGCATGTCCTTGTAGGACAGGAGCTGGGCGAGATTGGCCCTGACCACTTCGCTCAGATGCGTGAGCAGCACCGACAGATTGTCGACCGGCTTGCAGCCCTGACGCTTGACCTCGTCGGCGAACGCGTCCGTCACCCACAGGGCTTTCATGCCGAAGGCCGGCTCGATCACCTCTTCGCCGGGCACGTCCGGCTTGCCGTCCTTGTCGACGAGCACCAGCACCTCGCCGAGCCTGAGCTCGCCCTGGGCGACGCGCGTGTCGTGGATCCGGATCTGGTAGCCCTTGGGATCGATCGACAGATTGTCGGTGAGCTTGATCTCGGGAACCACGAAGCCGTACTGCTTGGCGAACTTCTTGCGGATCTTGGCCACGCGGTGCGCGAGCTCGGTGCGCGAGCCCAGCAGATGGACCGAAAGGTGGCCGCCGAGCGCCAGCTCGATCTCCGCGGTCTTGAGCGATTCCTTGACGGATTCCTTGGCCTCGACCTGGGCGCGTTCGTCGGCCTTGCGCGCGTCTTCCTTCTGCTTCAGGGCCGCCTGCCGCCTCGGCAGCGAGTATCCGACGAAGGCCATGACGCCGCCGAGCAGCAGGAAGGGCGCCATCGGCAACCCCGGCATCAAGGCGAGCACGAACATCATCAGCGCCGCGGCCGACACCGCGCGCGGATAGCCGCCGAGCTGCCGCAACACCGCCTGCTCGGCCGAACCCCTGGTGCCGCCCTTGGAGACGAGCAGGCCCGCCGACAGCGACACGATCAGGGCCGGCATCTGCGTTACCAGACCGTCGCCCACGGACAGCTTGGTGTAGACGTCGGCGGCGCGTGCCAGCGTCAACCCGTGATGCGTCACGCCAATAATGATACCGCCGAAAATGTTGATCGCGGTGATGATCAGGCCCGCGATGGCGTCGCCGCGGACGAATTTCGAGGCACCGTCCATGGCGCCGAAGAACGCGCTCTCCTCTTCCAGCTCGCGGCGCCGGCGCTGGGCTTCCTTGTCGTCGATCAGGCCTGCGGACAGGTCCGCGTCGATCGCCATCTGCTTGCCGGGGATGGCATCCAGGGTGAAGCGGGCGCCGACTTCGGCGATACGCGTTGCACCCTTGGTGATCACGACGAAGTTCACCGTGACCAGAATCGCGAAGATGATCAGGCCGATGACGAAGTCACCGCCCATGACGAACTTCGAGAAGCCGGCAACGACATGGCCCGCGGCGTTTTCCCCCTCCCCGCCGCGCGACAGGATCAGACGAGTCGTTGCGACGTTCAGCGCAAGCCGCAGGATCGTCGCGATCAGGAGCACGGTCGGGAAAGCCGAGAAATCGAGCGGCCGCTGGATCCACAGCGCGACCATCAGGATCAGCGCCGACAGCGCGATCGAAAAGGCGAGGCCGAGATCGATCAGGATCGGCGGTATGGGCAGGAACAGGATCGTGAGCATGGCCACGATGCCGCCTGCGAAAAAGGCGTCGGCGCCCAATCGTCGCGGGGTCGGCAGGCTAGCAGCTAACGTATCGGACATGGGTCACCGGCAGAGGATCCGGCCCGTAATCTGCCGTGCAAAGCTTACGCGGGGGTGGTGGCGGGCGTGGCCCGGGCCGCCCGGATCAGAAGCCGCGCTCGATGTGCGAATAGACCATCTCGGTGAAGGTGGAGAGATGGGCCCCGATGAAGGAGCCGGAGACGGCAACGACCACGAGAATGACGATGATCTTCGGAACGAAGGTCAGCGTCATCTCCTGGATCTGGGTCAGCGCCTGGATCAGCGCGATGATGGTGCCGACCAGCATCGCGGCGCCGACGGCAGGCCCGGAGGCGACGATGATGGTCCAGATCGCCGCCTGGACGATGTCGAGAGCGTCCCGTTCGTTCATGACTGGCTGATCGTGAGACCAGGGCCGATCGCGACTTTCGTGCCGTTCTCGAGCGTCGCGACGGAGCCGTCGCTGTTGATGGAAATCGAAGCGACCTTGCCGCTGAAGCTCGCTCCGGTCGAGTCCGTGAAGCTGACGGTCTTTCCGATCAGCCCGTCGGCCTGCGACAGCGACTGCGAAGACAGCAGAGCGTCGAGCTTCGTATTGGTCTGCATCGCCTGCTCGACCGACGAGAGCTGCGCAAACTGGCTCATATACTGCGAGGTATCCATCGGATTGGTCGGATCCTGATTCTTCATCTCCGCGATGAGGAGCTGAAGAAACGTGTTGTAGTCGACGCCGGTGCTCGACGTCGACGTCGTCGAGCCGGTCGAACTGGATGACTTGCTGGTGCTATCGGTCGCGCTGGTGACGTTCATGTGCTTCTCCGCTGTCAGGCAGCCTCGAATGGGGAATCGATCGTGGCGCCGGCCAGGATGGCCTGCTCCACCGGGAACAGCGCCCGGATCCGCTTGAGCGCTTCGAAGTAACGGGTCGCCTCGACCAGGTCGTTGATGGCGCCAAGCCCGACCAGCATCTCGTGGCTCTCGCACACCGCGATCAGGGCCGCGTGATGCTGCCCGTAGAGAGCCGATGCATCCCGGACGTCGGTCGGGTTCATCAGCATGAGCTGGACGATGAAATAGAGCTGCCGCAGCGCCGTGGTGGCGTCGGAGGCCTGCATGATCTGCCCTTCGAGCAAGAACATCACGTCATTGACGAGTTCGACGGAGACCTTGCGGTCCACGCGCAGCACCGCGCCGTTGATGTAGACTCGTTCGCCCGCACGCAAGGATATCTTCATCAAAGAGCGTCTCGGATCAGGCGGTTGATTTCGATGAGCTGCATCACGTCGTTCGATCTTTCTTCGCGAAGGCGGTCGGCTTCCTTGACGACCCACAACCCGATCGAGATGATGTCGGCGCGCAGCTTTTCCGGAAGTCCGTTTTCCGGATGCGCGAGATCCTCGATGAAGATCGTCCACAGCCGCCGCACATAGAGCAGGCTCTCGACCAGATCCTCGAGGCTGAAGCGGCCCTTCTGGATCCGCTCGAGCCGGTCGATGCCGAGGCTGAGCGCCTGCCGCTCGCGGCCCCGCGCCTCATAGCCGCTCTCGTCGACGACCGCTTCGTAGGCTTCAAACGTCATCGGGACAACTCTGCCTTCTAAACGAGCCTTGGCTCAGAGATAGTTGATGAGGCTGATCTTCTGGAGCTGCGACGTCAGCGCGAGCGCGGTCTGAATCTGGGTCTGCAAGGTGTTGACCCGAACCGACGCTTCCGTCGGATCGACCCGCTCGATACCGACGATCTGATTGTTCAGTATGTCCTGCTGCGTCTTGAGCTTATCGGTTGCGGAGGTAATCCGCTGCTGGACCGTGCCGATGTTGCCGCCGAGGGTAGCAAGGTCAGTGATGGCGTTTCCGACAAGGCCGATGGCCTTGTCCACGACGACCTGGAACGTCGTTTGGTCCAGGTTCGTGTTCCCGAGATCCGCCATCATGGTGTAGGCCTCGGCGAGCTTGCGGAAGCCGGTCTGGTTGGCGCTCACGGAGGTATCGGCGATCTCGGTCGTGGAGATTCGGCTTTGCATGACCTGGTCGGTGGCCGTTGACCAGTTGGTGTTCCAGGCCGGGCTCGCGAACTCGGCATCGAAGCTGGTGTTGAGGAACGTCTGCATTTGAGCCGCGGTGATGCCGCTCACGCTGGGAGAGGATTGCGTGAAGCCGAAGAAGGCGGAGAAATCGGCATCGACCTGGTTCTTGCTGGCCGAGCCGGCAGTGTAGGCCGTGATCGGCGTGTTCTGCGTGTTGATGCCCGAAAAGAGATACGAGCCGTTATAGGAGACGTTCAGCGCGCCAATCAGATCCTGGAGGTTGGAGGACGCAGGCGGCAGGATGATCCGCCCGCCGCCGTCGGTGCTGCGGGCCGCGATCAGGTCCTTGAGGAAGTCCGTTGCGGTGGAACCAAGCTGGGTGATCCGGCTCTGCGTTATGTCCAGGCGTCCCGAGACCAGCCCGTTGGTATCGACGAGCTGATCGGCGAAGCTCAGGTCCGCGCGCAGGGTGACGTCGCCTCCCGTCGTGGCACCAAGCTCGAGGCCGACATCGGCGAAGCGGCCGGTGGTGGCTTCCTTCGAGGCCTTGGCCAGCGCGGCCTGATTGTTCGTGATCGAGGACCTCAACGAAGAAGACAGCATCAACGTCGAGATGTAGTTCGCGCTCATCATGACTTAATTCCCCACGGCAGCCAGCAAGCTCTGCAACATTTCGTCGACGGTCGAGATGATCTTCGACGAGGCCGAATAGGTGCGCTCGACCTGAAGCATCAACGACATCTCGTCGTCCATGTTGACGCCGCTGACGTTCGACAGCGCCGCGGTGCTGCGGTCGAGCAGCGTTTTCTGGTAGGTGACGTTGGAGTCCGCGGTCTTGCGCTGGTTTTCGATCCAGCTCGTCGACGACGACGCGAAGTCGATCAAGCTGCCGCTCGGCTTGCCTTGCGTGGTTGCATCGAACGGCTGCGACGCATCCATGCCGCCGATGAGCTGCTGCAGCCGGGCCGAGTAGCCGCCGTAGCCGGTGGTGTTGTATTGGTATGCGACGTTGCCGCTGATCGCGCCGTCGCGCAACAGGTTTGGATTGCCGCCCTGGGCCGGATCGACCGATGCAGCAACCGAGATCGTGCCAGCGAGGCCCACCGAGACGGTGGCGCTCGCCAGCATCGCCGGCGCGCCGGGATAGGTGAAGAGACCGGGAACGTCGGGCAGCGTCGGAACAGGCGACTGGTCACTTTCCTTGAAGGTATCGATCAGGCCGCGCGCGATTTCGTCGAGCTGGCTCTGGTAGGTGACCGTGTCCTGGTCACGCAGCTGGGCGAGGCCCGCGAGCTTGCCCGACTTCAGCGGCATCACTGAATTGGCGCCGGTCACCGGCACACCGTCGATATAGACCGCATTGCCGGTGGTCCCGGCCGTATAAGCGTTGGTCGGCGCAAAGCTCACCGTCCGCGCCGTCTTGTCGAACAGCACCACGCCGCTGTCGGCGTAGAGCGCCGCGTCGCCGTTGGGACGGGTCGACATGGTGACGCCGAGCTCCTGCGACAGCTGCGAGACGATGCTGTCGCGCTGGTCGAGGTAGTCGGTGATGTCGTCGCCGGAGATCGTACCCTTCACGATCGCGGTGTTCACGGTCTGGAACTGGGAGAGCAACCGATTGATGTTTTGAACCGACGTGTTCATGTCGGCATCCGCGCCCTCGCGGACCGACTGCACGGTCTGGGTCGCCTGGTTGAGCGCGATCGCCATGTCCTTGGCGGACGTCACCGCCGCCTGCGCCAGCGTGGTGTTGTCCGGGGCGTTGGCGTATTGCTGGAGTGCCTTCTTCAGCGCATTGAGCTGCGCCGTCGGCGACTGGTCGAGCTCCGGATCGTCCACCGTGGCAGATGAGATCTTCTGGAGACCGTCGGAGATCGCGCTCTGCTTGGCCGACGACGAGGTCGCGGTCAAGACGTTGTCGTAGAGACCCGAGCTCGCGGCGCGCTGGATCGCCGCCACGTAGACGCCGGTCCCGGGGAGGTTGTCCAGCACGGCAATTTTGCGCGAATAGCCGGTGGCGCTGGCCCCGGCGATGTTGCGCGAGATGACCGACGACTGGATGCCCGACGCCATCAGCGAGGAGCGGGCGGATTCGAGAGCGGCGGTAAGGTTCATGATCTGCTCTTGCCGGGGACGAGCGCTGAAGAAATCAGCGCTTCAGGTTGACGACCACGTCCAGCAAGTCGGCGCCGGTCTGGAACGATTTCGAGTTCGCGGTGAAGCCGCGCTGCGCCTCGATCATCGAGGTCAACTCGTCGGCGAGATCGACGTTGGAATCTTCCAGAGCACCCGACTGGATGGTGCCGAGCCCGCCCTGGCCGGCGAGGCCGACCTGGACGTTTCCGGAATCCAGGTTCGGCGAGTAGACGTTGCCGACTTCGGGCGTCAGATGGTCCGGGCTCGGAACGGTCGCGAGCGCGATCTGAAAGCTCGGCAGCGTGGTGCCGTTCTTGAGGACGGCGGTGACGACGCCCTTGTCGTCGATGTTCACCTTGTCCACTGCGGACGGAGCGTTGCCATCCACGGTCGCCTTGAAGCCGAAGCTGGAGGCGACCTGGGTCATGGCCGAGAGGTCGATGTTGAAGGCAGCCGAACCGCCGGGGATCGCCACCGAGAGCGCCTTCGGACTCGCGGCGGCCAGTGCGCCCTTGCCGGCCGCGGAAACGTTGAAGGTGAACGTGGTCGCGGGGCCGCTCGTCGTCAGCGCGGTTGCGCCGTTGTAGACCGCGATGTCCCAGGTATTCGCGCCCGTCTTTGCGGCGTAGACGTCGAGCGTCACGGCATTGCCGATGTTGTCGTAGGTCACCATCGAGGTCTTCGAAGTGTAGTTGGCCGGACCGGCCGGCGCCGCGATCGCGGTTGCGCTCGGATCGAGGTTGGCGGCCACGGTAGCCTTGGTCGAGGGCGCGGCCTGGAGCGCCATCTGGTTGACGTTGACGACCTGGAGGCCGCCGAACCCGTTGGCGGCGACGGTGGGCGTGGCACCGTTGGCAATGTTGTAGCCCATCAGCTGGAAGCCGGCCGCGTTGACGAGATTGCCCGTGCTGTCGGGCACGAACGCGCCGGCGCGCGTCAGGAAGTTGTTGCCGTTCGGGTCCTGCACCACGAAGAAACCGTTGCCCTGGACCGCGAGGTCCGTCGCCGAGGTCGTGAACTGGTAGTTGCCGGCATCGGAGATGGCGTAACGCACCGTGGTCTCGACCGCGCCGGAATCGTAATTACCCGAGCCGCTCTTCAGGATCAGCGAGGAGAACTCGGTCGAAGCCCGCTTGTAGCCGGTGGTGTTGACGTTCGCGATGTTGTCCGAAACCGTCGACAGCTTGTTGGACTGCGCGCTCATCCCGGAAACGCCGGTGCGCATAACACCATACAGGCTCATGAATTGGGCTCCTTTGGTAGGTTGCAGTTACAATGGGGGTTGTTGCTTGCGCGGGGCTGATGATGGGGAACGATGCACAACTTGATGTCGTCCCTTCAGGTCGTCTTGGGCTGACAGAACGTGCGCGCCTTGTCGGTCCACGCGCCGAAGCCGCTGGAGACGAGATGCGCGACGATGTGGCAGACGTAACGCTTCTGCGCCGGCTGGTTGTTGGGGCCTGCATTGTAGCGGGCGACCGCCATGGTCCAGCTGCCCTCGCGCTGCTTCAGTTCCTTGAGGAAGCGCGCCGCGTAATCGACATTTCTGGCAGGATCGAACATCGCCCGCACCGAAGCGAACTTGTCGCCATGGTAGTAGTGGTTGATCTGCATGCAGCCGAGGTCGATCAGCTTGATCCCCTTAGCTCGCATCGCTTCGAAGCTCGCGATCGCGTCGTTCATGTCCTTGGCGAACACGGTCTGTCCTTCGGCGCCGAGCGCGTAAGGATAAAGCGCGCCGCGCCGCCCGGTCTCGGTCAGGCCGACCGCGTAGAGAATGCCGAGCGGAATTCCGTGCTGCCGGGACGCACGCGCCATCTCGCGCTCGCAGGGGCGCGCGTTGTCGGTCGCCGCTGCCGCGGCGCCGGCGTTACAGATAAACAGGGCCGCGACGAATCTGCGGCGCCACGTCCTGGTCATGACGCGTCTCCTGGTTGGACTGGCGCTCCTGTCGGGCCTGCTTCGCGCCGCCGTCCGATTGCCCCGACGAATTGCTCGTGCCGTCGAACGGGCCTTGCGGCTGCGACGATGGCTGTTGCTGGCCCGAGAGCTGCGGCTGCGACTGGCCGGAGCCGCTCTGGAATCCGTCGAGCGAGCCGTGCTGGACCGGCGCAACGTCGGCGACGTAGCCCGCCGACTGCATGAGCTCGCGGATCGAGTCGCGCTGCTGGTCCAGCATCTGGCTCGTGTCCTTGCGCTCGGCGGCAAGGTGGACGGACACCTCGGTGCCGACGAGACGAAGACGCACGGTGACGTTGCCGAGCGCAGGCGGTTCGAGATTGATGGTCAGAATCTTGAGCGGCTGATCCGGTGCGTTGGTCTGGGACGCCGCAAGATCGGGAGCCGCGGACGCCGCCGGTGCCGGAGATTCCTTCAGCTCGGCGACGACGGCATTGGCGACCTGTTGGGAAGCGTTGAACTGCGCCGGGGGCAGATGGGTCTCCTGCTGGACCACGGTGACCTTGGTGACCTCGGGCAGCGTGTCCCGCGCCGAAGCCTTGGCAGCGCGTTCGACATTGGCCGCGACGGCCTCGAAGCCGGGCGCCGTTGGCTTCGGCGATGGCTCGCTGCCTTGCGTCGATGCCGCCTGGGCGGTGGCCGTCGCCTGCGAAGCCGCGGCCGACGCGTGCGCGGCGGTCGGAGCCACAGGAGATGGGGAGTCGGCTGTCGCCGCCTTCGCCATGCCCATGGCCTGAACTTCGCGCTTGGTCGTGGAAGACCGCTCGTCGCGCCCGGACGCATCCTTCTTGTCGCTGGCCGGTGCTTGCATCTGCGGCTGCACGACCGGCCCGGCGGCGATCTGCTGTCCGACGATCACGGCAATGCTGGATCGGTTCTGGACGTCGGCCTTCTCGGCATGGTCGACCGGACCATGTTTCCCCGACGATTTGTCGGTTTTTTTGTCGGAAGATTTCTCGGTGAACTTCTCGCTGGATCCGGGCTCCTCGACCGCCGCGGTGCCTTCGCGCACCGTCTCGTCCTTCGCGTTGTCCTTCTCGCTCTGGTGCGCCAGGCGCGTCCGCAGCGTTCCGGCCTTTACGGCCGTATCGCTGCCCTCGTCGTTGAGCGCCCGCTTCGCGAGGTTCGAGACGGTGTGGAGCAGATCGTTGAACGACGAGTCCGCCTGCGCTTTCGCCCCGGCGCTCTTGCCGGCGCGCGTTGTGCCCCGCATGTTGAGGCTTTCGGCGAGACCCGAAAAGACCTGTCCGGAGGTTCCACTGAGCTTCGTCATGGACGGCGATCCCTGGTGAGGAGTTCGAGTTCGCCTAGCTGCTTCTGCGCGCGCGCAAGCGTCGCGGTCGACGACGCGAGATCGAGACGCGCCGGCGTGACCGGAGGCTTGTCGGCTGTGGCGGCGGATCCGCCCGCGAACGGCTTGCGGACGTCGAGTGCGAGCTGCACCGTTGCATTCAGAAGCGGAATATCGCGCTCGGGCAGCTTCGAGCGGTCGAGCGCCTTCAACTCGGCGAGACCGCCGTCATATTCGTCGGTGAGCGCCCGCGACACGCCGCGGAACAAGTGCGCCCGTTCGCGATCCGCCGAGGCATCGGCGCTGAGCGTGAGCGCGCGCTCGCCGGCAAGCCGGGTCACGGCCAGCCCTCCGCGCACCATCGCGGTGCGCGCGATCACGAGATAGAGCTTGAGGCGGCTCGCGCGGTCGATCTGCTCCAGCAAAGTGGTGATCCGCGCAAACCGGCGCTCGTCGAGCGCGAGGCTCGATTGCGTCAGGCCCGTGGAAAAGCGCTGCCAGAAGTCGCCGGCATAGACCGAGTTGCGGTAGTGGCGGATATAGGCCAGCGTCAGGAACTCGAACTTGTCGAAATCCTCGGCCTGCCCGACCAGCAGGATCTCGCGCCGCAGCGCCGCCTCCTCCACCAATGTGCCCGGCAAGAGCAGGCGCGCGTCATCCAGCCGCTCGATCGCGAGCGATGCTTCGACGCGCGCGAACAGTGCGCCCTGGACCAGCGCGACCTGTCCGCCGAGGCCCGACGGAATCGTCCGCGGCTTGACGTCCTTGAGCAGCTCGCGCGCTTCGTCCTGACGGCCCTCGACATAGGCGAGCGCGCCATCGAACAGCCGTCCGTCGACGTTCAGCTTGTCGCGCGGCAGCTTGCGGACGAGTTGCGGCGCGCCGCCGCTGAGCAGGTAGATGACGACGGCCTGGCCGTTCTGAGGATTGCTCCACACGCCTGGATCGGCGGCGAGAAATTTTTGGCCGATTTGCCGGAGCAATGCGATGTGGTTGCCATGCGCCGCGTTATCGCCGTTGGCGATGCCGTCCTGCACGGCCTGCAATGCGCGAACGAGCTCATATGGCTCGCTCGATGCCGATGCCGCCGGGGCCGGTGCAGGTGCCGGCTCGGCAAATGCGCCTGCCGCCGCGAACGGCAGCATCAGCAGCGCGGCGCGGAGAAGAGGCCTGATCAAGGACGCTTCTCCCGGACCATGATCTCGATCCGGCGATTCTGCGCCGCCGCCGGATCGTTTTGAAGCTTTGGCCGCCGATCGGCGTACCCCTCGACATGCTCGATGCGCTGCGCATCGACGCCGGAGCGGACCAGCATGTAATAGGCCATCTGCGCACGGGCCGTCGACAGCCGCCAATTGTCATAGGTCTCCGATCGGTACGGCCGATTGTCGGTGTGGCCGCGGACGATGATCATGCCGGGGCGCTTCGTCAGCAGCGGGCCGATCTTGTCGATCACGCGGATGAGCTCGGGCCGAGGCTCAGCCGAGCCGACCGCGAACATGCCGAAGTTCGCGTCGTCGGTCAGGCTGATCAGCAGGCCTTCCTCGACCTGACGCACCTCAGCCACCGGTCTCGCGCCGGGCTTGATGTCCGACAGCGCCTCCGCGATCGCCGACTGAAGCTGCTTGACCGTCGGTTGCTGGGCCTGGGCCGCATCGCGCGGCTCGGATTCCTTCGTCGTATTGGCTTGAACGCCAGCCTGGGCGCCCGGCTGCGCGCTCCCTTCGCGAGAAGACTGCGACGGCGCGGGCCCCGGCGGCAGCAGGGGCGACAGGCTTGCGGACGACGCATCGGTGTTCGGAGCCACGCTTCCGCCGGCGTCGTCCAGCTTGGCACGGCGCGCCTGCGGCTCGCCCTGAGCTGTGCCGGACGCGGCGTCGCGCGCGGACGCATTCGGCTTGGGCTCGCTCTCCATGATGCGATCGGCATCCTTGGATGCCTGCGGCGCAAGCTTCCAATAGCCGGGATCGAAGGGATCGCGGTAGGCGTCGCCTCCCTTGAGGCCCTCCTCTTCGGCGGACGTCAGAGCGCCGGCGCGCCGCTGGCCCGAGGCCTGGTTCGCGTTGCTGGCGATCTCGGCGAGCGTCGTATAGGGATCGCGGAACAGGACCTTCTCCTCGTAGAAGGGCGGCTTCTCGGCCGTCGGAGAGTCACCGCGACGTTCCTCGCTCGGTCCTGCCGGCTGACGCCTGCCATCCTGGCCTTCGAACGACGACGGCTCCTTCTTCGAGAGATCCTTCAGCCCCTTCGGGGCAGGTGCGTTCTCCGCGAGCTTGATCGGATTGAAATAGCTCGCGACCACCTGCTTCTGATCCTGGTTGAGCGCATTGATCAGCCACATGACCAGGAAGAATGCCATCATCGCGGTCATGAAGTCCGCATAGGCGATCTTCCAGACGCCGCCGTGCGGCTTCTCGTCGTCGAAGGCGCTCCGCCGACGGATGATGACGAGCTCTGACTTGACCTCATTCATGACGGACTACCGGCGTGCCTCTTTCAGGCGTTCGCTCCAGGCCGTGATCTGCGTCTCGATCACGGTCTGGTCGGCCACGACGCGGACCTCGAAAGTATCGGCGGCCTCGTACTCGATGCCCGTTCGCCGGGCCGTCTCGAGCTGCGTCTTCACGAGGTCAAGCAGTTCGCTCGGGCCGGTGACCTTGAACACCGGCACCGGCGAATTGCCGGTCAGCGCCGCAATCTGCTCGACCAGCGACCCGATCGCCTTGTCGCGGACCGCATCGGCGAGAAACGGCAGCAATATCCGCGCAACAGAGCTCGCGATGTTGGTCTCGATCTCGCGGCAAGCCGTCTCGAAGCCGCTGACAACCGCGACCGCCTGCTGGTCGGACCACTTGGCCCGCTCCTCACCGAGCCGGATCGCGCTGCGCACCCGCTCCTCGGCGATCCTGGCGTCGCCCTCTGCTACGCCGGCCGCGTGCCCGCGCCGATAGGCATCGTCCAGAACATTGGCCGGCGGCGCTTCCGCCTTCGGCGCCGGAAGCGGCGACTGAAGCTGCGACTGCGCCTGCGAATGAGTCTGGGGCTGCGGCTCGCGCCGGGCCTCCTTCGGCCTTGTCAGCACGTCCTGGATCTTGGGCGGCGGCGGAGGCGGAGGCGATTTGACCCGCCCGTTCGCGTCGAACTGCGTCAGGAGCTTTCCGATTGCCGCGTTCATGCCGCCTCCTCGCGTCGCATCCAGTCTTTAAGGATCGCAGCCGCCTGCATCTGATCGAGACGGACGATCTGCTCCAGCCGCTTCTGCGGCGTTCGCTGCATCTTGCCTTCGAGGTCTTCGACCAGATTGAGCTCGGCCTCCTCGTTATCGGCCAATGCAAGGTTTCCGGCGGCGGCCGCCTCGAGCTGGGCAGCTTCCGCCGCCTCGGTCTGCTCCTGCGCCGCGCGATGGGTCAGGATGCCGTTGACCGCGGGCCGAAGTCCGAACCACACCAGCATCGAAGCTACGGCCAGGATCGTGACCGCGTTGATGACGGTGCCGAGCTGCTTGTTGATCATCTCGACGAAGCTGATCGGCGGCACCGGCGCCAGTTCGCGCGAGCCTTCGATGAAATCGACGGCCGTCACCTGGATCTGGTCGCCGCGCGCCTTGTCCAGCCCACCGGCCGTGGCCGCGAGCTGGCTGATCTCGGCGAGCTTGCTGTCGACGATGGCCTGGTTGGTCTTGTCGCCGAGGTCGGCGACGAGCCGCCCGCGGTTGACCAGCACGGCAATGAACAGCTTCTTCACCGAATAGCCGTCGCTCACCGTCGTCGTGGTCTTGGACGAGACCTCGAAATTGGTGACGTCCTCGCGGCGCGTCTTGTCCTCGCTGGAATTCTTGGTGCCGCCGGCGTTCACCTGCTGGTCGGGAAGATTTTGCTGCACCGTGGTCGGCGTCGATCGGTCCGCGTTCTGCGACGCCTCCTTCTCACGCACGTTTCGGACGGAGCGCTCGGCGCGGTTCTCAGGATCGTAGACGGTTTCGTTGATCTGCCGCTTGTCGGTGGAGAGTTGCGGGGATACGCTCACCTCGAAATTATCGATCCCGAGATACGGCGTCAGCGCCTTGCGGATGTTCTCCTGCACCATCCCGCCGACGGTCTTCTGCAGGCTTGCCATCTTGGTCGGCGCCGCAGTGCCCTCGTCCTCTTCGGCCAGCAGCATCGAACCATCGGCATCCAGCACCGTCACCTTGTCGCGGCTCATGCCTGGAATGGCGGCGGCGACGAGATGGCGGATCGACTGCGCCGTGCGCGCCTCGAGCGCGCCGTCGGTGCGCAGCACGACCGATGCCGAAGGCGGCTGCTGCGTCGCGCGGAACGAGCCGCGCACCGGCAGCACGATATGCACCCGCGCCGCCTTCACGCCCTTCATCAACTGAACCGTGCGCGCGATCTCGCCTTCAAGCGCTCTGAGCTTGGTCACCTCCTGCATGAACGAGGTCAGGCCGAGCGAGCCGATCTTGTCGAACAGCTCGTAGCCGGAATTGGCGCTGGTCGGCAGCCCCTTCTCGGCGAGCAGCATCCGCGCCTGCATGGTCTGGCTCGGGCGCACCGAAACTGCGTCACCGGCTGTATTGACGTCGAAGGCGATGTTTTGCTCGCGCAGCGCGGAGCCCATGCGTGTCACGTCTTCGCGGCTAAGACCCGTATAGAGCGTTTCGAATTCAGGCCGGCTCAGATAATAGGCGCCGCCGACGACGGTGACGAGAACGGCAAAGCCGATCAATCCCAAGGCCATCAGGCGTCGCGGCCCAAGCTCCAGCAGATTGTTGAGCAGTTGCTGTAATTGCGCACGACTGAACAGCATATGACCTCGTACCAATGCGAACGTAGAGGACACTCCGCTGCCAACCTTGCCTGAAGGTTGCGCGGGAACACGAATGTGTCAGTTCGCAGGCGAGGCGTTGCAATTTTACAAGAGTCTCGGGTGACGCAATCGCGCGCATCGGCAACAGGCGGACAGCCGGGCGCATCGCGGCGCGATCGGCTACGGCGTATTGCTTGAAATCTGGCGTCGAAAGGTCGATTGCGGGCACGTCATGTGCCGTCACGTCCGCCGTTCATAGCGGAGACCGTGCTCCCGAGGGAGCACGGTCGTTTTCAAAAACTGAAGCTTACTTGAACAGCGACAGGATGCTCTGGCTGTTCTGGTTGGCGATCGAGAGCGCCTGAACGCCGAGCTGCTGCTGGGTCTGCAGCGCCTGAAGGCGGGTCGATTCCGCGTTCATGTCGGCGTCGACGAGCTGGCCGATACCGCGGTCCACGGAGTCCATCAGCGTCTTGACGAACTCTGTGTTGGTCGCGATGCGGTTCTTGATGGCACCGAGATTGGCGGCGGCCGAGGCCACCGAGTTGATCCCAGCGGTAACCTGCGCGATGTAGCCATCGAGCGTGGTCTGGTCAACCGCCGAGTCGGTCAGCGCCGAGATGCTCATCGTGTTGATCGACGGAGCGGTTGAACCGGCCGTGTCCAGAATGCCGGTCTGCGTCGAGGTGTAGAGCGAATAATTGGCGGTCGTCACGGTGATGGAACCGATGGTGGGCGTACCGCCGACGCGCGAGTACGACGACACCAGGTTGAAGCTGGTCGGTGTGGTGCCGGTCGTCGTGCTCAGCCAGTTGATACCGTTGAAGGTCGCCGAGTTGGCCTTGAGCTTCATATCCTGCTGGATCTGGGTGATATCCGCCTGGATCTTGGTGCGGTCAATACCGGCAGTCTTGGCTTCGACCAGCAGCGCCTGCAGCTTGGTCAGGCCGGAGTCCTTGTCGCCGATGACCGAGCCCAGAGCGGTATATTCGGTGTCGACGGTCGCGGCCGACAGACCGAGCGAGTCGGACACGGCGGAGAGCGCCGCGTTGTCGGAGCGCATCGACGTTGCGATCGACCAGTAGGCGGCGTTGTCCGAAGCAGTCGACACGCGCTGGCCGGTCGAGATCCGGTTCTGTGTGGTGGCGAGTTGCGAGCTGACGTTCCGGAGGGTCTGCAGCGCAGTCATTGCAGAAGAGTTGGTAAGAAGACTAGAGCTCATTTTTTGACGTCCCTTGAAACGGATTGAATTTTTGGGGACATACCGGGCTTGCACCGGTACGACAGGGCGGCATCATGCCTTTGAGCTGCGGAAAAGCGCGCTCAACCTGACGTGACAGCGGCGATAGCACGCGAAGTTTGTGCGAGGCTTGTGGCTCCGTGACCGGACCGCGACAGGGTGAGCCAAATTGACGTGCAAAGTCGATGTGCCAAGGTCATGGCGCGCGACCAACGCACGCCAAAATGAAAAGGGCCGCGCTTCGCGAGAAGCGCGGCCCTTCCCAGCTGGTTCTGAGGCTTAGCGGAACAGCGACAGGATGCTCTGGCTGTTCTGGTTGGCGATCGAGAGCGCCTGAACACCGAGCTGCTGCTGGGTCTGCAGCGCCTGAAGGCGGGTCGATTCCGCATTCATGTCGGCGTCGACGAGCTGGCCGATACCGCGGTCCACGGAGTCCATCAGCGTCTTGACGAACTCTGTGTTGGTCGCGATGCGGTTCTTGACGGCACCGAGATTGGCGGCGGCCGAGGCCACCGAGTTGATCCCAGCGGTGACCTGCGCGATGTAGCCATCGAGCGTGGTCTGGTCAACCGCCGAGTCGGTCAGCGCGGAGATGCTCATCGTGTCGATCGACGGAGCGGTCGAACCGGCCGTGTCCAGAATGCCGGTCTGCGTCGAGGTGTAGAGCGAGTAGTTGGCGGTCGTCACGGTGATGGAACCGATGGTGGGCGTACCGCCGACGCGCGAGTACGACGACACCAGGTTGAAGCTGGTCGGTGTGGTGGCGGTCGTGCTCAGCCAGTTGATGCCGTTGAAGGTCGCCGAGTTGGCCTTGAGCTTCATATCCTGCTGGATCTGGGTGACGTCCGCCTGGATCTTGGTGCGGTCAATACCGGCAGTCTTGGCTTCGACCAGCAGCGCCTGCAGCTTGGTCAGGCCGGAGTCCTTGTCGCCGATGACCGAGGTCAGAGCGGTATATTCGGTGTCGACGGTCGCGGCCGACAGACCGAGCGAGTCGGACACGGCGGAAAGCGCCGCATTGTCGGAGCGCATCGACGTCGCGATCGACCAGTAGGCGGCGTTGTCCGAGGCGGTCGACACGCGCTGGCCGGTCGAGATCCGGTTCTGCGTGGTAGCAAGTTGCGCGCTGACGTTCCGAAGCGTCTGCAGCGCGGTCATTGCGGAGGAGTTGGTGAGGAGGCTAGAACCCATTTTGATGTCCCTTTGAAGATTGAATTGAGTTTGGGGACATACCGGACTTGCACCGGTACGGCAGGGCGGCATCATGCCTTTGGGCGGCGAAAAGCGGGCCCAACCTGTCGTAACGGTGACGATAGCCCGCGAAGCTTGTGCGAGGCTTGTGGCTCTGTGTCCCGGCCGCAACAGGACAGCCGAAATTACGGCGTGCACGGGACGTCACGCCAAAACGAAAGGGCCGCGCTTCGCGAGAAGCGCGGCCCTCCCAGGATGGTTCGAGGCTTAGCGGAACAGCGACAGGATGCTCTGGCTGCTGTTGTTGGCGATCGAGAGCGCCTGCACACCGAGCTGCTGCTGGACCTGGAGGGCCGACAGGCGGGTGGACTCCTGGTTCATGTCGGCGTCGACGAGCTGGCCGATACCGCGGTCCACGGAGTCCATCAGCGACTTCACGAAGTCCGTGTTGGTGGAGAGTCGGTTCTTGACGGCACCGAGATTGGCGGCGGCCGAGGCCACCGAGTTGATCCCGGCAGTGACCTGCGCGATGTAGCCATCGAGCGTGGTCTGGTCAGCTGCCGAGTCGGTCAGCGCGGAGATGCTCATCGTGTCGATCGACGGAGCGGTCGAACCGGCCGTGTCCAGAATACCGGCCTGCGCCGAGGTGTAGAGCGAGTAGTTCGCGGTCGTCACGGTGATGGAGCCGGTGGTGGGCGTGCTGCCGACACGCGAGTACGACGACACCAGGCTGAAGGTCGTCGGCGTCGTTGCGGTCGTGCTCAGCCAGTTGATGCCGTTGAAGGTCGCCGCGTTGGCTGTCGCCTTCATCTGCTGCTGGATCTGGGTGACGTCGGCCTGGATCTTGCTGCGGTCGATACCGGCGGTCTTGGCTTCGACCAGCAGGGACTGGAGCTTGGTCAGGCCGGAGTCCTTGTCGCCGATGACCGTGGTCAGAGCGGTATACTCGGTGTCGACGGTCGCGGCCGACAGGCCGAGCGAGTCGGAGACTGCCGAGAGTGCGGCGTTGTCGGCGCGCATCGACGTCGCGATCGACCAGTAGGCAGCGTTGTCCGAGGCGGTCGCGACGCGCTGGCCGGTGGAGATGCGGGTCTGGGTGGTGGAGAGTTGCGAGCTCACAGACCGCAAGGTCTGGAGTGCGGTCATGGCGGTCGAGTTCGTGAGAAGGCTTGACATTGCGAATGTCCCTTTATGTACGCGTTACATTTTCACTGGGGACATACCGGGCTTTCACCGGTACGGAGGGGCGGCATCATGCCTTTGGACCAATGTGGGTGGGGTCCAACCCGCCGTGCCGCATTGCTAGCACGCTGAATCTTGCACGCAGATTAAGATGGCCTTGAATTTCGCAGCAATATCATATGGTTAATATTACTTCTCGCTAACCATAACCAGCCGTTCGGCCAACGATCGCGGCTCTTACGAGAACGACCGCACCAGTCCGGAGGCGAGCAGATTCCAGCCGTCGATCAGCACGAAGAACAGCATCTTGAACGGCAGCGCGAGGATCGTCGGCGGCATCATCATCATGCCCATCGACATGGTCAGCGTCGCCACGATCATGTCGATGACGAGGAACGGCAGGATGATGAGGAATCCGATCTCGAACGAACGCCTGAGCTCGGAAATCATGAAGGCCGGAATGATGACGCGCATGTCGACGCGCTTGTCATCGAACTTCCTGCGGAAGCTCTCCGCGGCGAGCGATTCGAAGGTCTGCAGATCCTTGTCGCGAACATGGGCCAGCATGAATTCGCGGAACGGATCGGTGATCTTCAAATAGGCCTCTTCCTCCGAGATCTCGTTTTTCATCAGCGGCTGGACGCCGGTCTCCCAGGCGCGGTCGAAGGTCGGCGCCATCACGTAGAAGGTCATGAACAGCGCGAGGCTGATCAGCACCAGATTGGCGGGCGTGGTCTGGAGACCGAGACCGGAGCGCAGGAACGACAGCGCCACCGCAAATCGCGTGAAGCTCGTCACCATGATGAGCAGTCCCGGCGCCACCGACAGCACCGTGATCACCGCCATCAGCTGGATGATCCGGCCGCTGGTCGAGCCGTTGCCTGGCGGCAGCAGCGAATTGAGGTCCGGAATCTGGGCCAGTGCCACCTCGGGCAGCACGACCAGGAGCAACGCAAGCAGCAGGACTCTCAGTTTCACTGGATCACCAACGTCTCAATGATCAATTCGCGGATCTTGCCCGAGGAGCGGATATTGGCGCGCTCGGTCAGGTCGTCGCGCAGATGTTGAAGCCCGCGCGATCCCTCGAACTGCGCAACCGTCGCCGACCGCAGATAGGTGACGATGTCCTCGCTGATGTGGGCGGCCAGGATGCCGGCATCCTCGTCGCTCATGCTCTCGGTCACCATGGAGGCTTCGATACGAGCCCAGTTGTTGGCCGGCGCGGCGAGATTGGTCACGATCGGGGACAGTTTCCTGAGCCGCGCGCTGCCGGCGTAGCTCGACGCCATCGGCGGTGGCGTGGCGGTTTTCTTCGCGTCGGCGACGCGCTCGGCGGCCGCAAACAGATGCAGGCCGGCAAGCGCGCCCGCGCCGATCGCGATCAGGGTCAGCACCACGATGGCCGCAATCAGGCGCATGACGTCCTCTGCCCTCGCGACGCGGCCCGAGGGTCGCCAATCTCAGAATGGTGCCACGGCGTCATAGATCCGATGTCCCCATCCAGGCTGCTGCACGTCAGACAGATTTCCGCGACCGCCATAGGCGACGCGCGCCTCGGCGATCTTCTCGTATGAGATCGTGTTGGTTCGCGAGATATCGCGTGGACGCACGATGCCGCCGACGTTGAGCACGCGCATCTCCGTATTGACCTTGAATTCCTGCGAGCCGCTGATCATCATATTGCCGTTCGGCAACACGTCGGTGACGATAGCTGCGATAGACAGCTTGATGTCCTCTGTGCGATCGATCTGGCCGTTGCCCTTGATCTGGGTGTTGGTGCTGAGGTTGGCGGTGGTCTGGCCCTTGTCCTGCCATCCGGCGACATCCATCAGCCAGTCGAGGCCGAACTTGATCTGCGAATCGCGTGAACGGTCGGTCTTGTTGTCGAGCTTGGCCTTGTCCTGCATCGAGATGATGATCGTGACCACATCGCCGGTACGCCGGGCGCGCGGATCGCGGTAGAGATCGGTGCCGTCGTCCCAGGTCGAGCGGTAGCTGACGGGCGTGCGCATGCGGGGCGTCACCGGGATCGGGTCAGCCTGCGTCCTCAGGCCGCTGCCCACGGGCGACAGTTTCGGGCCGGTCAGGATTTCGGCCGAGTCATGGGAACAGCCGGCAAGCAACAACAGCGACAGGATGAGGATTGGCAGCTTCATTTATTTGGTCTTTCCGTCATCCACGCGACGCATTCCGCCGAGCAGATCGGCAAGGTGCGCTGCGCGCCCCGTCTCCATCTCGTTGAAGATTGCGCTCGAGCTCCTCGGGCTCAGCTTTGCGAGCACGGCCGCGGCCGTCTCGTCCGCCATGCCGGCGATCTGCGTCGCGGCAGCGTCCGGCTTCATGCGCGAGTAGATCTCGACGACGCTCGCTTCGGCCTTCTTCAGGAAGTCGTCGCGCAAAGCCATCCACTTCTCGTATTCGGCGCGCTTGGCCTCGACCTCGGCGATCCGCTCGCGGAGCTGGTTCTCGGCCTTCTCCAGCTCCTTGAGCTGCCAGGCCAGCCTGGCATCGACGGCGGGGTCGGCGACATTGCTGCAGAACAGAGCGACTTCGTTGTCGGCCGTTGCAGCCGCCTGGGGCGGCGCAGGCTTCGGCGGCGCCGTGACGCTGCCGGGCTTGGCGGGGCGCACCGGCGCGACTGCCGGCGCCGGCGCCGGCTTCTCGGAAGCTGGCACGGCACCTGTGGTCGCGGGCCCCGAATCTTCGGCCGTCCATGCCGTCGCCCGGATCGCCGCATTGTCGCTTGGGATCGACGAGATCGGCTTCTGCGGTCCCGGGGCGCGGGCGCGCGCGAAGGACAGCAGGTTGAGCGGCTTCGACGGCTTGGCCTCATCCAGCGCCAGCACGGGCGAAGCGCTCGCGAGGGCGGAGGCCGCGATCAGGAGGAGGAGTATAGCTTTGTGATCCAGCTTCAACATCGGGCCGCGTGCGATTCTCGGTCGAGACCTGAGCATTGAGCGACCAAGCTTGCACGACGCTTACGCATCATTGGACGATGACATCGGCCTGGAGGGCGCCGGCCGTCTTGATCGCCTGGAGGATCGCGATGATGCCTGATGGCTTCAGGCCGATCTGGTTCAGCCCGCGCACCAGGCGCTGGAGATCGACGCCGCTCAGGATCGCCACCTGCGATCCGGCCTCGTTGGCCTCGACCACGGTCTGGGGCACGACCACCGTCTTCCCTTGCGAGAACGGCGCCGGCTGCGACACCACGGGAAGCTCGGTGACGCGGACCGTCAGATTGCCGTGCGTGACGGCAACGGTCGAAATCCGTACGTCGCGTCCGATCACCACCGTGCCGGTGCGCTCGTTGATCACCACCCGCGCCGGCGTGTCCGGCTCGACGGTCAGCTCGCCGATTTCGGCCAGAAAGCGCACCGGGCCGATGTGGCGCGGCTTCGAAAGCACGATGGTCCGGTAGTCGCGTTCGAAGGCGATCTGCGCGCGGTAGCGTCCGCCCGCGTAGCGGTTGATGGCGTCGAGGATTCGCGTTGCGGTGACGAAGTCGGGGTTCTTCAGCTCCAGCACCAGGTATTCCATTTCATGGAGACTACCCTGCACCTCGCGCTCGACCAGCGCGCCGTTCGGAATGCGGCCTGCAGTCGGCGTGCCCTGGCTGACGTTCTGGGCCTGGCCTCCGACACTGTAGCCGGCGACCGTGACCGCGCCTTGCGCCACCGCGTAGACTGCGCCGTCCGCCGCGCGCAGCGACGTCATCACCAGGGTGCCGCCGAGCAGCGAGGTCGCATCGCCGAGCGACGACACGGTCACGTCCATGCGCTCGCCCGCACCGATCGAAGGCTGCAGGTCCGCGGTCACCATCACGGCCGCGACGTTGCGCGTGCGCAGCGTCGTCGGACGCGGCGGATTGGTCGTGCTCGTGGTCTCGTTCCTGACATTGATGCCCATGTTCTCGAGCATCGATTGCAAGGACTGCTCCGTGAACGGCGCATTGCGGAGCGTGTCGCCGGTGCCGTTCAGGCCGATGACGAGGCCATAGCCCACGATCTGGTTTTCGCGCAATCCCTTGATGTCCGCGATGTCCTTGATGCGGACGGCGGCCTGGGCGCTGACGGCGGAAACGAGCAGGACGAGCGCAAGCAGGACTCTGGTCATGACCCGTCCACGACCTTGACGGTGCCGTCGGGCTGGACGATGCCCCTGATGATCACACCGGTATCGGTGTTTCGGATCGGGATGAGCGCGCCGGGCGCGCCCGACTGCATCGCTGCGCCGTAGGTCACGATCGACAGGCCGCTGTCTTCGACCACGACCTTGACCATCGCGCCGCGGGCGACGGTCCAGGGATCCTCCACCGAATTGGTCGGGATCGGCTGACCGGGCAGCAACGTGCGCCGTGCCATTCGCCCGACGAGGACCTGGCGTCCTTCGATGAACATGGCGACGCCGAGCACGTTCGGCGCGAAGGCGCGCTCGGTGATCATGTCGTCCCGGATCAGATCCCCGGCGCGGATCGAGACAGCCGGCACGGGAAGCCGCTTCTCTTCGGCCGCGGCGACCTGCGCCGAGACGAGAACCAGCAGCACAGCGGCCAACCCGCGCGCCATCAAGCCTACCCTGTTCAACATCGAGACACCGGAACTAGCGCATGCCCTTCGAGACTGTCTGGGCCATTTCATCCGAGGCCTGGATGACCTTGGCATTCATTTCGTAGGCGCGCTGCGCCGAGATCAACTCGGTGATTTCCTTGACCGGGTCGACGTTCGAGGCTTCGAGATATTGCTGGTTGATCTTGCCGTAGCCGGAATCGCCCGGCAGCCCGACGACCGGCGTGCCGGACGCCGTGGTCTCGCGATAGAGATTGCTGCCAAGCGGCTCAAGGCCCGCTTCGTTGGCGAAATTGGCAAGGTTGAGCTGGCCGATCTGCTGCGGGTTGACGGCCGTATCCAGCTTGGCAAACACCTGACCGGTCTGGTTGACGGTGACCTGCACCGTTCCCTGCGGCACCGTGATGGAGGGATCCAGCAGGTAGCCGTCGGTCGTGACGAGCTGGCTGTTGGCATTGGTGTTGAACGAACCCGCGCGGGTGTATTGCACCTCGTTGTTCGGGCCGAGCACCTGAAACCAGCCGCGACCGTTGATCGCCATGTCGTAGGGATTTCCGGTCTGCGTGAGCGCGCCCTGGATGTGCAGCTTGCGGATCGCCGCCGACTTGACGCCGAGGCCGAGATTGGCGCCTTCCGGGATCGGTGACGAGCCGTTGGTGTTCGCAACACCCTGCATGCGGTCCATCTGGTAGAACAGATCGGTGAATTCCGCGCGCGCCCGCTTGTACGACGTCGAGTTGATGTTGGCGATGTTGTTCGCGATGACTTCGATGTTGGTCTGCTGGGCGTTCATGCCCGTAGCCGCGATGGCAAGCGATTTCACAGCGTCACTCCTTGATCAGATCGACATCCGAACGACTTCTTGGTAGGCCTGCACGACCTTGTCGCGAACCGCGACGGCCGTCTGCAGGGCCTGCTCGGCCGACATCAGCGCCTCCACGACGCGCCGCGTCGATTCCTTGCCCTGCATCGCCGAGATCGACGCCGCTTCACCCGCCTTCAGCGTGCCGATCGCGTCCGTCGTCACCTGCTTCATCACCGATTCGAATCCGACCTCGCCGCCGGGCTGGATCGCGGGCGTCGCCGCCGGCGAGATGGCCTGCGCCTCGGTCGCGCGGCTCGCCGCTTGCCCGGCGGAAATCGCGGTGGATGAAATTGCCTCAAGCATTGTCAGCTCCTCAGCAGGTCGATGGTCATGCCCAGCATCGACCTCACCTGTTTCACTACCTGTAGATTGGCTTCATAGGACCGGTTGACTTCCCGCATGTCCGCCATCTCGATCATCATGTTGACGTTCGGCAGCTTGACGTAGCCGGCCTTGTCGGCGGCGGGATGCCCCGGCTCGTACTCCACGCGGTACGGCGTGGTGTCGACCCCGATCTCCTTGACCTTCGCCAGCTGCGCGCCCGAGGCGCGGTCCATCGCTGCATCGAAGGTGATGGTCTTGCGCTGATAGGGATCGGCGCCGGCGGCGCGCCCCGTCGACGTCGCGTTCGCGAGGTTCTCCGAGACGATGCGCATGCGCGTCGACTGCGCTTCGAGCCCGGAGCTCGCGACCGTCAATGAAGATTGCAGTGCGTCCAGCATGTCAGTTCACCTCAGGTCTTCGCGCTCGACAGCAGCATGCGGTGAAACGACCGCACGACCGCCGAGTTCATCGAGTAGTCGCGGCTGACGTCGCTGCCCTTGATCATTTCCTGCTCGAGGCTGACGGAGTTGCCGGAGTGAACCACGTCCCAGCTGTCCTTCTTCGCGGTCGCCCGCGTGTCGCTCTCGGCCGCGGAGAGCTGCATGTGCGATGGCGACGTCGTCGCGAGCCTCACCGGCATGCCGTCGAGCACCTTGTTGAACGGCTCGACGTCGCGCGCCTTGAAGCCCGGCGTATTGGCGTTGGCGACGTTGGTGGCGATCGTCGACTGGCGGAGCTCGAGGTACCGCGCCTGCGACGATGCGAGTTCGAAGAGATAGAGCGGTCCCACGGCAGCACCATTCTGGTTCAGACAGGGTAAACTTAGGATCGCAAGCTTTCGTCAGGCTGATGCGCGAGACGTCGTCCTCGGAATTCTACTGAACCTTCTCGGTCCGCGGCGTCTGCTTGGACTGCAGGAAGTAGATGATCTCGGCGACCGGCCGGAAGAACTCCGCCGGAATCACCTGGTCGACCTGAACCGCCTCGTAGAGCGCGCGTGCCAGCGCCTTGTTCTCGATCACCGGAATCCGGTTCTGCTCGGCGACTTCGCGGATCTTCAGCGCGATCACGTCCATGCCCTTGGCCACGACGATCGGCGCCGGATTTTCCTCGCGCTCGTAGCGCAGTGCGATCGCGAAGTGCGTCGGGTTCGCGATCACCAGCGTCGCGCGCGACGCGGAGGAAATCATGCGCTGGCGCGAGCGGTCGCGCGCCAGCGAGCGCAGGCGCGCCTTGATCAACGGATCGCCTTCGGCCTGCTTGTGCTCGTCCTTGATCTCCTGCCGCGTCATGCGCAGCTCGCGCCGCCAATGGAAGCGCGCCCAGGCGAGATCGATCGCGACCAGGACGATGGTCGCGATGCAGATCGCCGAGACGATCCGCATGGCGATGTTCAGAATCATCTCCGGCAGTGCGACCGGATCGGTGTACATCGCCTCGAACGCCCTCGCTTCCGACGAGCGCAGCACGAACGCGACGACGACGGTCACCGCGGCGAGCTTGAACAGCGACTTGGCGAACTCGACGAGACCCTGCGATCCAAACAGCCGGCTCCAGCCTTTGAGCGGAGAAATTCGCGAAAGGTCCGGCATGATGCGCTGGAGCACCAGGCTGGGCGCGTTTTGCAACAGCGAGGCCGCGAGCCCGAACACCGCCAGGATGACCACCAGCGGCACCAGGAACCGCAATGCCTGAAGCCCTACCACGGTGAGGAGATTCAGGGCGTCCGCCCCGGTGCTGAGAGGGAAGCCGTCGGGATCGTCGAGAAAGCTCGTCAGCATCGGCGTCAATTGCTGCACGCCCTGGCCGATCAGGAACGCCTGGATCACCATCAGCGCGGCCATCGAGGCGAAGATCGACGCCTCCCGAGAGACCGGGATTTTGCCCTGTTCGAGCGCATCGCGGACTTTCTTCTCGGTCGGCTCTTCGGTCTTGCTCTCCTGATCGGTTGTTTCTGCCATGCCGGTTCAGCGGTCAGCGGAAGACCAGCTCATCCTCCTGCTCGGGGTTGAGCTCGATTTCGCCCTTTTCCGCGAGGTCGAGCGCGAGGTCGGTAATCACGCGCCGCGCCTCCAGCACGTCGCGCTGGTTCGACGGCTCGCCGATGGCGAGTTCGTGCTCGACGACGCGGCGGACGCGCGAGGCGACCGAGGACAGGATCATCTCGCGGAAATGCTTGTCGGTGCCCTTCAGCGCGATGACGATGCGATCGGTCGGCACCTGGTCGAAGATCATGGTGCGCGCCTTCGGCGTCAGGTTGGTCACGTCGTCGAAGGTGAACAGCAGCTCCTTCAGCACTTCGGCCGACTTCGGCCGCTTCTCCGACAGGCTCTTCAGCATATCCTCGATATGGCCGCGCTCCATCTTGTTGATGATGTCGGCGACGCGGGCGTAGGTATCCGCGCCGAGGTTGCGGGCGAAGTTCAGCGTCAAATCCTCGTGCAGCGTCTTTTCGAGCACCCTCAGGGCGTCATCGACGATCGGCTTGAGGCTGAGCACGCGCCGCATCAGCTCGTTGCGCAGGCTCGACGGCAGCTGGCTCATGACCTTGGCGGCGCAAGACGGCTTGACCTTGGACAGGATCAGCGCCGCGGTCTGCGGGTGCTCCTTGGAGAGGTAGCTTGCCAGCGAGTTTTCCGACACCGACGAGACGCGGTCCCACACCGACCGGCTCGAATTGCCGAGCAGGTCCGACATAATGGCCGAGACCTGGTCGGCCGGAAGCACGTCGCCGAGCACGGCTTCCAGGCCACCGAGGGTGCCGAGAATGTTGGCGCCCATCGAGAATTGCTGGGCGAACTCCTCGACGATCGACTCGAGTTCCTGCGCGGTGATCGGCCGCAGCTCGGCCGCGGCCTTGGTAACGATGCGGATATCCTGCGGCTCGAACTGCGCGAGCACGCTCGCGGCCGCCTGCCGGCCCATGGCGAGCAGGAGTGCCGCGACCTTATCCGTTCCGCCCAGCGTGGCAACGCCTCGCTGCTTGATGGGAGCCATGCCGACCTGTGCCGCCATGGTCAGGTATCACCCTGCCCCAACGGCCCGACAATCTCGGTGAGCGAGACGCCGAAGCGGGAATTGTCTTCTTCGACCACGACCACCTCGCCGCGGGCGACGACGCGGCCGTTGACGACGACGTCGACGGGTTCGCCGACCCGGTGGTCTAGCGGAACCACCGCGCCGCGGCCGAGCTTCATCAGGTTTGCCACCGGAATGGTCGCCGATCCCAGCACCACCTGCATGGTCACGGGAATGCGCAGGATGGCATCGACATTGGCGAACTTGCCACTCTCCTCCGCAGTGCGCGCGGCGATCTCCGCCAGCCGCTCCAGCGGAGATGTCTCGGTATGCCCCTCTTCGGACGCCGATGCTGACTCATAGTCGAAGGACTGCGCCATTTGGTATTGCCTCTTGGTATTTCCGCTCCCGGAGCGCCGCAACGATCCGATCGTATTTGTTCAGCCGGCTTCGGTTTCAATGCTTGTTCACGTCGGCGCCGCCTGCGGTCGCCGCCGATGCGAGCCCGCTCCTCGCATCGAGCGCCGCAATCGCCTCGTGCGCCTGATCGATCTTCGTGCTCAGCACGTTGGCGAGCCGGCCCAGATTTGCGGTGGAATCATGCGCCGCGGTGATGACCGTGTCGAAGGCACCCGCCGTCTCGTGGACGATGGTCGAGAATTCGCCCTGGTAGCTGCGCAACCGCGCCAGCTCGCTATGCATCCGGGTCACCCGCATGCTGGTGAAAGCGAGCGCAATCAGCAGCACGGCATCAACGAGATAGGATATCATCGACGAACTCCCGTTTCTGATCGACGGGATCTGCCACCTGCATGGCGTAATAGCCATCAAGCTGGCCGATCTGACACCAGAACAGCACCTGGTTGTTGCTCTCGAGCCGAGCCAGCGTGCGTGGCGTGGCTTCGAGCTCGAGCACCTGCCCGACCTGGAACTTCACCACGTCGCCGAGCGAAATCATCTTCTCGTCCAGCACCGCGCTCAGCGTCACCTCGGTGCGGTGAACCTCGGTCTCCATCTGCTCGCGCCAGCGCGGATCGGCCGCGCGGCCGTCGCTGACGACGACGGTCGCGAGCTTCTGCCTGAGCGGGTTGAGCGCGGAGTGCGGAATGATGAGGAACATCTGGCCGCCGCGGTAGAGTGCCTGCAGCATGATGTTCGCGCAGATCGACATGTTGCCGCTCCGCCCGATTGCCAGCGACGCCATGGCGGTCTCGACCCGCTCCACGCGGAAGGTGACGTTGGAGGTGCCGGCGAAGGCGGATTGCAGCGCCTTGGCGAACCGCTCGAACAGCGCCTGGACCAGGCGGATCTCGATGTTCGAGAAGGAGCGTTCGACGTCGAGCGGCGGTTCGGCGCCGTCGGAGCCGAACATCGCCTCGACCATGGTGAACACGAAGTCGCGGTCGAGCATGATGATGATGCGGGAATCCCACTGCTCGGCATAGAGCACGGCCGCAACCGCGTTGGCCTCGTAATCCTTGACGATGTCGCCGACGCGGTCGTTGGTGATGCCGTTGACCGAGAAATAGCACGGCGTTCCGGCCATCGGCTGCAGGCTGTCCGTGCACGACGCCGCCATGCGATCGAAGATCACATTGAGCATCGGCATCCGCTCGATCGATATGCCGGCGGCGTCCAGCAGATAGTTCGGCAGCTGCTTGCGTTGATCGACGTCGAGGGCTTCCATCATGATGCGCGCGCAGCCTTCGGTTCAGCCTCGGTCACGACCGCCTTGGGGCCCGCGATCGTCTCGTTCTCGACAACGTCGATCGAGGGCCGCTCGGGGCTCGCGATCATCTTGCGGCCGTGCTCGACGGCGATCTGCGGCATGGCACCGTTCATGAACGCCAGCAGCGTCTGCTTGACGATGATATAGGGCCGGCAACGCTTCTCGCGCGTCATCTTCACCTTCATCGCGAAGGGCGAAATGATGCCGTAGGACAGGAAGATACCGGCGAAGGTGCCGACGAGGGCGGCGCCGATGAAGCCGCCCAGCAGCTTCGGCGACTGGTCGAGCGCGCCCATGGCCTTGATGACGCCGAGTACCGCGGCGACGATGCCGAGCGCAGGCAGCGCTTCCGAGACCACCACCAGCGCGTGGTAGGGCGCCAGCTTGCTCTTCACGATGGTGTGGATCTCCTCGTCCATCAGCGCTTCGATCTCGTGCGTTCGCGCGTTACCCATGATGATGAGGCGGACATAGTCGCAGATGAACTGGAGCAGCGACGGATCTCCGAGCACGCTCGGGAAGGCCTTGAAGATCTCGGAGGACGCGGGATCGTCGATATGCGCCTCGACCTCGTTGCGGCCCTTGCCCCGCAGCTCCCGCATCAGCGCGTGCAGCGCGCCGAGCAGGTCGAGATAGTAGCGCTGACCGGGCACCGCCCCCGTCACTGCCTGCATGCAGGCAAGCCCGGTATCCGCGACCGTCTTCCACGGATTGGCCATGATGAAGGTGCCGGCCGCGGTGCCCATGATGATCACGAACTCCCACGGCTGCATGAGCACGGCCAGATGCCCGCCCATGGCGGCAAATCCGCCCAGCAGCGCCGCTACCGTGATGACGATCCCCACGAAACTGCCCAACGCGCCGCTCCATCACCGATCCCAGCGGGAATATCTAGTTGGCGAGCCTTGCGCGAGGCTGGCTTCCCCCTCGTCAGCCTCGCGCAAGCAATTCACGGCAGCTTGGGACGATGTCGCAAGAGCGGCCAGAGGGGCGCGTGTCATGCTATCCACCATCGCGGACTACACCAGACTGACCAAGGACATGGGCAAGTCGCTGACGCAGGTCGCGACGCAGCCGGATGTCAGCCGCGACACCGACTATTTCCTCAGCCACATCGGCAACGTGAAGACCGTCGACGACTTCCTGAAGGACTATCGCCTCTACTCCTACGCGATGAAGGCCTATGGCCTCAGCGACATGACCTATGCCAAGGCGTTCATGCGCAAGGTGCTGACCGAGGGCGTCGCGACCAAGGACGCTTTCGCCAACAAGCTCTCCGACACCCGTTACCGGGAATTCGCCACCGCCTTCAATTTCGCCGCCCTCGGCGACAAGGCGACCCAGACCACGGCGGCCACGACCGGCACGGCGACCCAATATGTCACGCAGACGATGGAGCAGAAGGCCGGCGACCAGAACGAGGGCCTGCGGCTGGCGCTCTATTTCACCCGCAAGGCCTCCACGATCACGAATGCCTACCAGATCCTCGCCGACAAGGCGTTGACCCAGGTGGTTCAGACCGCCATGGGCTGGTCGTCGATGATCAGCTCGTCCGACATCGATGCCCAGGCCAAGATGATAACGGACAAGGTCAAGCTCACCGACTTCCAGGACCCGGCCAAGGTCACCAAATTCGTGCAGCGCTTTGCGGCAATGTGGGATGCGACCCAGGCCCAGAGCGACACCTCGACCAACCCGGCGCTGGTCCTGATCGGCGGCGCGTCGACGTCGGCCAGCCTGGATACGAACATGCTCACGACGCTTCAGAACATCCGGTTCAACAGGTAAGTCATGCAATCTGCTCTCTATGTGGGATTGTCGGCGCAGGTCGCCCTCGAAAAGCGCCTCCAGACGATCGCCAACAACGTCGCCAACGTCAACACGGCGGCGTTCCGCACCGACGTGGTGAAGTTCGAGACCGTGCTGTCCAAGGCGGGCGCGAACCCGGTCGCCTTCTCCTCGCCCGGCGACAACATCATCTCGCGCGAGCAGGGCAGCATCACCGAGAGCGGCAACCCGCTCGACGTCGCCGTGGTTGGACAGGGCTGGATCGCCTTCGCCGGTCCGAACGGCACGGTCTATACGCGCGACGGCCGCCTCCAGATCGCCCCCAACGGCGACCTTCAGACCGTGTCCGGCTTCCCCGTCATCGATTCCGGCGGCGCGCAGATCACGCTCGATCCGAACGGCGGACCGGTCTCGATCGCGCGCAGCGGCGCGATCACCCAGGACAACAACGAGATCGGCACCATCGGTCTGTTCAACATTCCCGCCGACGCCAGTCTCGACCGCTACGGCAATTCGGGCGTCACGCCCGACCGGCCTGCGACTGCCATCGCCGATTTCTCCCGCGACGGCTTCAAGCAGGGCTATGTCGAGGGCTCCGGCGCCAATCCGATGATGGAATTGACCAAGCTGATCGCGGCCTCGCGCGCCTTCGACGGCACCAATTCGATGATCGAGGGCACCGAGAGCTCGCTCCAGAACGCAATCCGGACGCTGGGCGAACCCGGCAAGTAGACGGCGCCCCACGCGCAATGAGGTTGGACGGTTTCCTTGAACGCTCTTCGTCAACTTGAGTGGGCGCTGCTGGAGCTTCAGCAGAGCACTCCCCTGGCAAGCGTCAGCGGCGCGATCTCCGAGATCGCGCCGACGCATTTCCGCGTCTCCGGCCTGTCGCGCTTCGTCAGGCTCGGCGAACTGATCGGCGTCAACTCAGGCGGCAAGCCCCAGATCGGCGAGGTGGTGCGGATCGACAGCGAGGGCATCATTGCCAAGCCGTTCGATCGGCAGTTCGCCGGCGGCCTCGGCTCGGTCGCCTACCGGATGCCGCCACTGTCCTTCGCGCCCGATCAGAGCTGGAAGGGCCGCGTCATCAACGCGCTCGGGGCGCCGCTGGACGGACAGGGCCCGCTCACCCCGGGATCGCGTGCGGTCTCGGCGGAGGCGGACGCGCCTTCGGCCATGAAGCGCGCACGCGTCCACAAGCCGCTGCGCACCGGCGTACGCGTCATCGACCTGTTCGCCCCGATCTGCGCCGGCCAGCGCGTCGGCATCTTTGCCGGTTCCGGCGTCGGCAAATCGACGCTGCTTGCGATGCTCGCCCGCAGTCAGGGTTTTGACACCGTCGTGCTGGCCCTGGTCGGCGAGCGCGGCCGCGAGGTGCGCGAGTTCATCGAGGACGTGCTGGGCGCCGATCGTCACCGCGCCGTCACAATCGTGTCGACGGGAGACGAAAGCCCGATGATGCGCCGGCTGGCGCCGAAGACGGCCATGGCGGTCGCCGAATATTTCCGCGACCGGGGCGAATCGGTCCTGCTCATGGTCGATTCGATCACCCGCTTCGCCCACGCGGCCCGCGAGGTCGCGCTCGCCGCCGGTGAGCCGGCGGTCGCGCGCGGCTACGCACCCACCGTCTTCACCGATCTGCCGCGCCTTCTGGAGCGCGCCGGACCCGGCGAGGAGGGATCCGGGACGATCACCGGGATTTTCTCCGTGCTGGTGGACGGCGACGATCACAACGAGCCGATCGCCGACACCATCCGCAGCACACTCGATGGGCACATCGTGCTCTCCAGGCACATTGCCGACCAGGCACGCTATCCAGCCGTGGACGTTCTGGGTTCGGTCTCCCGCCTCGCCCATAACGTCTGGGACCCCGAAGAACGCGAACTGGTGAGCAAGCTGCGCGCCATGATGGCCAAATACGAGGACACGCGCGACCTTCGCCTGATGGGCGGATACCAGCCGGGACGTGATTCGGGTCTCGACCAGGCGGTCGACATGGTCCCGAGAATCTACAGCGCGATGCGGCAGGACGCCTCGGCTCCACCAAGCGCCGATCCATTCCGCGAGCTGCGGGACATGCTCAAGGGCGACTAGCAAGTCTCAGGCTGAGACGGCGCGCGAGCCGCCCCGCGATCGCACCATTGTTTTCGACAGGCGATTGCGCATGCCGCCACGCTTCCAGCGCATGCGCATGCACGGCCGTCTCCGGTTTCCACCGTGATCGCCTCCCCCCGTTGGGGTGAGGAAATCGCGCAGCCGCGCCGAAAGCGACCGAACCGGCGATTCCGCGATCCCGGCCTGGACAACTGCCACGTGTAATTCCTGTGAGTTCCCTTGGCGATTCTCCGGTAGAGCGCACAAGTTGTGGATGACATCCCGATCCGCATCGTCCTCATGCACAAGCTTCGATCAACTTGCATCAACGACAGCCAGCAACGTGCCGTGCAATCAAACCGTCGCATAGTTGAGTGCATGTTGCTCGTGGAACAGCGTATTGCGTTCACCATCATGTGTCCCGAAGAGCGAGATTGTCTTGAACGTTACATTCCCCTGCGACGACATCCTGTCTCCGAGAGGGTCTCTACTTGATTTTGTTGAGAAGCTCATTCATCGTTTCGTTGGAAGATTAAGAAACGTCTGCTTGTGACTTGAACTTTAGGGGCTTCGGTTGAACTACTCCGATCCATCGTCTGCTGGCGACGGCTACTCGGGCTCCAGTGCGACGACGCCGCGATTGGCATACCATCAGCAACACCGCTTCCCGCGCCATAGCTTGCAGTGCCGATCGGTCCAGGTCGGGCGCGGGGCAGTCCGTGCCTTCGCGCGAGAGAAGAGCACGGTGCATATGTCGGACATTGCGGGTGGTACGGCTTCTCGCAAAGGGATCGTGCGCGACGACGGAAGGCGGCTCCGGGGCGCCGCAGACGTGATCCCCCGGGCAAGGTAGGAATTCATGCCATTGGCAAGAGAAGCCGTCGAGCTGCTGGTTCAGGCGGCGAGGGCTTGGTATTTCGAAGGCAATCAGCATGGATTGCGCGATCGGGAATGGATGGCGCTGCGCTTTCTCGGCCGCGCCAACAGGTTTTCGCGCACTCCGTCCGCACTCGCCGGCTTCATCGGAGCCACAAGGGCGACTGCATCGCAGATCGTGAAGACGCTGGAGGGCAAGTCCTTCCTGGTGCGAAAGCCGTCGCACGAGGACAAGCGTTCCGTCGTGCTCCACGTCACCGCGCAGGGCGAAAAGTGCCTGAACCAGCACGATCCGATCAATCACGTGCTGAACGCGGTCACGGCGCTTGGAACCGACGAGTGCGCCAGGCTGCGCGATTCGCTGCGGGAGATCCTCAATCACCTCGACGCGGCACATCAGCGGCTCGATGCCAGCGTCTGCCGGGACTGCATGTTTCTCGCCGAACGCGGCCCGGCTACCGGCAAAGGGCGCGCAACGGCCGAATTCATGTGCCGGCTGTATCGCGCCCCGGTCTCGCTTGAGGAGACCGAACTGCTCTGCACCAGTTTCGAGCGCACCCGCGACCGCCCGAAGATCGAGGCCCATCTCGACCGCGCGCGCGTTGCGAGCCAGGGCTGAGGCGCGCGTAATTTCCGGGCGCATATCCCGAGCAGAGCTTGCCGAAGATTTCGCAGCGGCGGTGTTGTTTGAAGGCGCACGCGGTGCCTCTCGTGTCCCGGACAAGCTGCAACGCTCTTGCGCTGCTGCGCAGAGCCGGGACCCAGCAGCGACACGGTACAGTGGGGCGACATGGGCCCCGGCTCTGCAGCGCACCGCTGAACCGGACGATGCTTCGCATCGCCGGGATAGCGCTGCGCGGCGTCCGGGGCACGAGAGCGGAATCCCGCTTAACTTTCGCTTTCAAAACGCAGACACACCTTCGCGTCCTCGCGGCGCATTTCGCCCGAGCTTTGCTTGGTCGCTCCACCCTCTTGTCCAAGAGGGCACAGGGAAGGCCGGGTGCCGGCTGGCACCCGCGGTCCGCTGCGCGAAAGTACACGCAGAAAAACCGCACAGCAGCATACAGGTGTAGCCAATCACTCGGCCTTCCCTGCGCAGTGGTTGGACGGCTTATGCCGTGCTCTCCCGGGAGCCGAGTTCGTTCTGGCCTCCCTCGCCTTCGCAGAAGTCACCGACATCGCGCCGGTTGACGCGAATGCCGCATCCGCAAGAGCTTGACCGTAGCAACGACGGCCAGGACCACACGGTTTTGCCGTACGCACGGCTCGCCATTTCGCCGCAGTTTTTCCAGCCCTGTCGACGGAGCCGGAAACTTACAGACGAGACGAACCTGACAGCGCCGCTCGTCGGCACGAACCTTTGGGCTCACGGAGAGCAATCCGCCCTGCCCCAGACCTTTCGCACCCGACGCTGCCGCGTCCACCGCAAGCCCGGCTCGCGAACGTGACGACCACAAGATCGCCCCTCAAGGATGAGCCGGGATGGGCGACACATACGCCGTTTCCGAATTTCGGTAAAGCGGAATATATTTGCATGGGCGGATTGACAGAGGGGCGACACAGGCGAGGACGCGTAGCCAGGATGGAGCGCAAGCGTAATCCGGGAAAGCGCCGCCACCGGGAGCGATCCCGGATTGCGCGGAGCCTGTCATCGGGCGGCGCCTCGCGCCGACCCGTTGGCTCCAGCCGGGCTACGGGATAGCAGCCCGAGCCTTGTATGCATTATCCCAGTTGCCATCCCGACGCAGTTTGCCTTACATGCCGCCAAACTCGCCCGCGGATGACCGCCGGGGCTCAAAAAATCACACAATCTGTCAAAGGGACGGAACATGGCGCGCAACATCCTGATTCTCGGGGCTTCCTACGGCTCCCTGCTGGGCACGAAGCTGCTGATGGCGGGGCACAACGTGACCCTGGTCTGCCGCGCCAAGACCGCGGAGCTGATCAACCGCGAGGGTACCGAGGTGCGCATCAAGTTGCGTGACGAGGCGGTGCACCGCGCCCTCTTCTCGCGCGACCTGCCCGGCAAGCTCGACGCCGTGACGCCGGCCAATGTGGATTTGTCTCGTTACGACATGGTCGGCCTTGCGATGCAGGAGCCGCAATACACCAACCACACGGTGCGCGTTCTCATGGTCAGGATCGCCGCGGCGAAGCTACCGTGCCTGTCGATCATGAACATGCCGCCGCTGCCTTACCTGAAGCGGATCCCCTCGCTCGCAGACATGGATCTCGAGGAGGCCTACACCAATGCGCAGGTGTGGGAGCGCTTCGAGCCGGGGCTGGTGACGCTGTGCTCTCCCGACCCGCAGGCCTTCCGCCCGCCGGAAGAGGCTGCGAACGTGCTTCACGTCGGACTGCCCACGAACTTCAAGGCGTCGGCCTTCGCCGACGACAAGCACAACAAGGTGCTGCGCGAGCTCGAAGCCGACATCGATGCGGTGACCCTCGACGGCCACGACGTGCCGGTGAAGCTGAAAGTGTTCTCTTCGCTGTTCGTGCCGCTGGCGAAATGGTCGATGCTGCTGACCGGCAACTACCGCTGCATCACGCCGCACGAGCCGCAGTCGATCCGTGACGCCGTGCACGGCGATCTCGCGCGCTCGCAGACGATCTACGACCATGTCGATGCGATCGCCCGCCGTCTCGGCGCCGATCCGCAGGACCAGGTGCCGTTCGCGAAATACGCCAAGGCCGCCGAAAGCCTGCTCAAGCCGTCATCGGCCGCGCGCGCCGTGGCGAGCGGCGCGCCCTTCATCGAGCGCGTCGACCTGCTGGTGAAGCTGATCTCGCATCAGCTCGGCGTGCCCAATGCAGAGATCGACCGCACGGTCGAGACCGTGGACCTGAAGCTCAACGAGAAGATCGTGCAGGGAGGATCGGGCGCGCAGTAACGGGTCGGTTCCATCGCTAACGAACGCGTCGGCGCTCACGCGCTCAGGACACCAGGGCTGAGCGTCGCGCCCGCTGTCACCAAGCCCTACCCGCAAATAATCTCGCGCGGCACTGTTCCCGGTGTGACGCAAACTCAACACGAGAGATCGCGAGTCGTTGATCACGCGATCGTGTCGCTTCCAGTTCGCTCCCGCTCTCACCCGCAAACATCACGAGCGGGTGAGGCAAAGCCTGTTGCCCGTCATGTCTCGACGTGACGCAGCGTGAAAAGGCGATATTTCCGCTCGAACTGAACCAAAGCGCACAGATTCTTCTCCGCTGCGCGCTCGAACGAGGTCGCACGCTTCGCGGCGATCCTCCATTTGCGCAAACGCTGCATGCGTATGCGTCAGGCTCGCTGTCTTGCCTCGCAGATACACACGCGCAAGATGTATTGCCGGATAGTTCTTCGGTCAGGTCACGCCTTCACGTCATCCCGTGGAGTCGCGGCCGATGGATCCCAAGGTGCCGCTCGATAGCCAGTAAAAAATAGAAAACCAAGAATAAGAATCATGGACCAGGCGATGTTGAGCGTCGTCCGCGCAGTAGAGGCAGGCGCGACGACGATGAAGGGCGTGATCGACGCCACCGGACTATCCCGTCTCAAAATCGAACGTGCGTTGACTGCGCTGGAGAAGCAGAAGCTGCTGGTCCGCGACGGCCAGGGTTTTCGCGGGACCGGCCCGACGAAGGCGGCCCGGCCCGCCCGGCAATGCGGATCGTGCAACGCTTGCTGCGACATCCTCGAGGTGGCCGGAGTCGACAAGCCGGTGAACCAACTATGCATGCATTGGCAGACCGGCACGGGTTGCACCATCTACGAGCGCCGTCCCCAGATGTGCCGGTCCTTCGTCTGCGCCTGGCTGCAAGGCCATCTCGACGACGAGTGGTTTCCCGCGAACTCGGGCATCATCGTGCATTTCAGTCAGGACGCCGTGAATGTGACGGTCGACGACGATTGCCCCGATCGCTGGCGCGAGGAGCCCTATTTCAGCAAGCTCGCCGAATGGTCGCTGAATGGCATCAGGCGTATCGGAAACCGCGGCTACGCGACCCTCGTCGTCTCCAGCGCCGACCGGTTCCTGCTGCTCGGGCGCACCGTCGTTCCCGAGCCGACGCTGTTCGGCACCGCTTTCCTGCCACTCACCGCCGACACGTTCCGATTCTGGCGGGCGAAATCGCCGGAGCATCTGCAGCGGCTGCACGAGCGCATCGCCGAGATCGAGCGGATCAGGCAGGAATTCGGCTCCTGCGCCATTCCCTCGAATGAGGACGACGATCCGCAGGCCCCCTATCGGCCCGCACTTCTACGGCTGTCGCATCACGCCTGAACTGCGCCGTGGGCAACGGGTCGTGATTCGCGCCGTGGCGCTCGACGCGCCCCGGCCGGGTTGATAAGCCCCTGTCCGCGAATGATGGGGACTTGAGTCGGGCATGACGGTTGCGATCGAGATGGGGCAGACCACGGCGGGCGCCGCGGCGGCCATGGACCTCGAGGAACTGCTGGCAACCCGCCTCCTGGTGCAGGGCAATTCGGGTTCCGGAAAATCACATCTGCTGCGGCGGCTGCTGGAGCAGAGCGCGCCCTGGGTGCAACAGGCCATCATCGATCCCGAAGGCGATTTTGTCACGCTGGCGGAGCATTTCGGCCATCTCGTGATCGAGGCCGAGGATCACACCGAGCGCGGCCTTCAGGTCGCCGGCGAGCGCGCGCGGCTGCACCGCGTCTCCACCGTGCTCAATCTCGAAGGGCTCGACGCAGAAAACCAGATGCGCCGCGCCGCGGCCTTCCTCGGCGGGCTCTTCGACGTGGACCGGGACCATTGGTACCCGATGCTGGTGGTTGTCGACGAGGCGCAGCTGTTTGCGCCTGCGGTCGCGGGCGAAGTCTCGGACGAAGCGCGAAAACTTTCGCTCGGCGCGATGACCAATCTGATGTGCCGCGGCCGCAAGCGCGGGCTTGCCGGGATTATCGCGACCCAGCGGCTGGCAAAGCTCGCCAAGAACGTCGCGGCGGAAGCGTCCAACTTCCTGATGGGCCGCACCTTCCTCGACATCGACATGGCGCGCGCCGCCGACCTGCTCGGCATGGAGCGGCGGCAGGCTGAATCCTTTCGCGATCTCGAACGCGGACAATTCATGGCACTCGGCCCGGCGCTGTCGCGCCGCCCCCTGCGTTTGAATATCGGCGCGACCGAAACCCAGCCGCGCAATTCCACGCCGCGGCTGATGCCGATGCCTGAAGCCGCACTCGAGAATATGCGCGCCGTGATCCTGGCCGCGCCGCCGCCCGATGCAAGCCGGCCGCAGCGCCGGCCCGCGCCTGATCTGCTCGAGCAGCTCCGCGCCGCGAAGGCTGCGGCACCGGAGATCGGCCCCGAGCTGATCGAGGTACCGGTCAGTGCCGAGGAGCTCGCAGAGCGGCGCGAGCGCGTGGATCGGACCCTTCGTGCCGTGCTCGCTGCGCCCGATGCCGGTTTCCGCGCGATCGGCGTGCTCTACCAGGAGTTCGTCGTCCGCTGCCGCATCGAGGGGCTTGGCTCGGCCGTGCCCGACCTCAACGAATTTCGCCGCATGCTGACGCATGCGCGCGCCGGCCTCGGCACTGATTTGACCGAGGACGCCGCCTGGCAGGAAGTCTCCCTGCGCGCCTCGATCCTGCCCGACGACATGCAGGGCGTGTTCATGATGATCGCGCGCGCCGCGAAAGAAGGCTGGCCCTGCCCCGGCGACGCCGCGATCGCCCGCGCCTATGGCTCGCATTCGCTGCGCCGGGCGCAGCGCCTGCTCGGCTACATGGAGGAGCAAGGCCTGATCGTCTGCCAGCTCGACGGCGCCGGACGTAGGTTCGTGACGCTGGTGGAGCTCGCCTGGGCCACGGCGCCCGGCGATCCCAATGCTGATGATTTGCCCGCGGAGCAGGCTCCGAGCGCGGCTTCGGCTTGACGCCGTTCTAGAACGTCCCCGCCACCGTCACACGAACCGTAAGCGGCTCGACCGGGTGCAGCACGGTGTCCATCACGCCGTTCTGGCAGACCGCCGTCGGCGCGGAGCCCGACGTGCAGAGATTGTACAGCGTGTCGGTCTTGAGCAGCGAACCATAGGCATAGGTGATCTGGTTCGCCTGCGTGTTGAAGAGATTGAGCACGTCGAGCTGGAGGCGCCAGCCATTGTCGATGCGATAACCGAGGCGTCCGTTGAAGATGCTGGTCGCAGACGAGCGGAACGCATTGTCTTCCGTCAGCGGGCTCGACGCCAGATAGCGCCAGCGCACGGCCCCGAACCAGCCGGTCTTCTCGCCGAGCGTGATGCCGGCTGATGCCACCATCGCCGGCGCGTTCGGGATGTCATTGCCGGGTGCGTTGCCGATCTGCGCCTCGGGATAGCCGGCGAGCGAGGCGTAAACCTCTGCCTGATCGCTGTCATAGCCGCGGAAGCGCGCATGCGTCATCGCAAGATCGGCGTCGATGTCGATCCACGATCTCGGGCGGTAATGGTTGGTCCACTCGAAGCCGTAGCGACGGCTGGCGCGGGTCGCCGAGGTGTCGCCGGCATCGCCGGAAAACAAGATCTCGGAATCCTGGTCGAGGATGAAGAGGCTGAGCGAGGTGTCGAGGCCGGGAACGATCCTGCTGCGAACGCCGACCTCTGCGCCTTTGGTGCGCACCAGCAGCGGCGACGGCGTGAGCCTCGTGGCGGGATCACCGGGGTCTTCGGTCGTGGTCGCGCCGCGGGCGTCGTTCGAGTGCATGCCGTAGCCGGCGCCGAGGAAGAATTCGGTCTGGTTGAAAGGACCAAGCACCATCCTGAACTTCGGGCTGCCGAGCGCGGCATCGGCCCGCCCGGAGTTGTTTTGATTGAACTGGGATGTGACATCGGCGGCATAGTAGTCGCCGCGCAAGCCCACAGTGGTCCTCAGCCAGTCGGTCCAGCGCACGGTGTTCTCGGCGAAGACACCGACACTACCCTCGCCGACCTTGTCGCTGCGGACGTTGGAGACGAAGCCGCGCCGAAAATTGTTGGTCAGCGCCAGATCGATCGAATCATAGCGCGATTGCAGGCCGATCGTGGTCTGCATCGGCAGCCCTGCGAACGAGCCGTTCAGCGTGCGCGAGATGTTGGCGCCGGCCATCAGGCGGTCGTCGTGCTGGTGGAACTGGTCGCCAAGCACGGGATCGCCAAGGAAATAGGTGAAGTTGTTGAAGAGGTCGAGCTGGCTCTTCACGATATAGGCGTTGGCTTTCCACGACCCGACATCGTCACTCTGCGCCACGCGGGCCGAGAGGGCGAAGCGGTTGGTGTTGCCGCCGTCGCTTGGATCTTCCGAGCCGAACCGGTCGAGCAGGCCACTCGCGATCGCGCGCTGCGGCACCTGGTCGGTCGAATTCCATTTGTTTGCATAGGCCATGCCGGTGACGGACACGCCGTCCGTCGCGGTGCCCTGGCTGTAGCGCACGAGCCCGTTGAGCTTGCGCACATTGTCCGGATTGTCCCACGGGCCGTTGTAGGCGCCGAGCTCGCCGGCGACGAGCAGCGAGCCGTCCCCGACCTTCGCTGAGTCCATGCCGAGCAGTCGGCGATAACCAAAGCTGCCGGCGGTCACCTGCGCGAGACCCCTGGTACGGTCGATCAGGCCGATGTGAACGCTGCCGACCGAGGCGAAATCGCCCTCATCGGCGAAATACGGCCCCTTGCGCACGTCCATCGCGGCAATGGTTTCCGGGATCAGCCAGTTCAGGTCCGCATAGCCCTGGCCATGCGCATGGGTGCGCATGTTGACGGGCACGCCGTCGACGGTGATGGCGAGATCGGTGCCGTGGTCGAGATTATAGCCGCGCAGAAAATACTGGTTGGCTTTGCCTTCGCCTGAATGCTGGGTCACGATCAGCCCCGGCACGGCTTCGAGCGCCTCGCCCGGCCGTGTGAAAGGACGCGCGTTGATCTCCTCGCCGGAGACGGTGATCTCGCTTGCCATGCTGGGCGGGCCCTTGGCGCCGGAGGCGACGCTGCGCGCATCCGCCGCTTGCATCGCTGTCGGATCAACAACGATACGGCCATTGGACTGGACCGGTTTGCTGGCGCGTCGCGCTACGGCCGGCCTCCTGTGAGGTTTCGTCTCGCCGCCGCTGACCTGGACCGGCGGCAGCTCACGCGAGGTGGCTGCGTTCTGCGCGAAGGCGTCACCGCCATCTGCGAGCAGCACCAGGATCGAAAATGCCGTCAGCGCGCCGCAGCGTCGGCCGGGCTCAGACCGCCTCGGTGGCATCGGCGCATTGCATCACTTTTGGCGCGGCGCCGCGGTTGAACGCAAACATGCGCCGATAGAGCACGACCGAGACGAGCCACGCGATCGCGAACAGCGCGATCACGGCGAAGCCGACATTGGCGAGCGAGTCGTTGAGGCCGTCGACCAGCGCCCACACGCCGCCGGACAGGCTGAGCCGGTCCGCTATCAGCCCGAGCGCCTCGATGCCGCCGATCAACAGCGCCACCGCCACGGAAGCCCCTGTCATCGTGAGGTTGTACCAGAGCTTTCGCAGCGGATCGACAAAGGCCCAGCGATAGGCGCTCACCATCAGTGCCGAGTCGGCGGTATCGACCAGCGCCATGCCCGATGCGAACAGCGCGGGGAAGACCAGGACATCGGCGAGCGACGCGCCGCGCGCGGCTTCGCTGGCGGAGATGCTGAGCAGGCCGATCTCGGTTGCGGTGTCGAAGCCGAGCCCGAACAGGAAGCCGAGTGGATACATGTGCCAGGGTTTTGTCACCAGGCGGAACATCGGGCCAAGCAGCCGCGCCAGGATGCCGCGATTGGCAAGCAGGGCATCGAGGCCCTCCGCGTCGTGAATCCCCTGCTCCCGTGCTGCGCGAAACGTCCGCCACAGGCCGGCGAAGATGACGAGATTGATGGCCGCGATCACCAGCAGGAACAGCGCCGAGACCGACGTGCCGATGAAGCCGCCGATCTCCTTGAGCAGGCTGTCGCCGCCGAGGCTCACGACCCCAAGCGCAAGCAGCATGGTCGCGACCACGACGATTGTGGAATGGCCGAGCGCGAAATAGAGACCGACGCTGCGCGGCGCGCCGCCTGCCTGCATCTGCTTGCGCACGACATTGTCGATGGCGGCGATGTGGTCGGCATCGACGGCGTGGCGCAGGCCGAACACCCAGGCGAGCAGCGCGGTCGCCATCACCGTCGGCCGGTCGCCGAACGCCGCGAAGGCCCAGGCCCACGTCGCGATGTTGGCCGCGATCAGCCCGCCGAACAGCAGCACCATTCCGGGCTCGACCGCCCGCAGAGATAGTTTCGTCACGACGTTGATTCCGTCCGCTGCACGCCGATCGCGCGACGGTATGATCTTTTCATAAGATAGTCATACTGACCAGTGCAATTCAGGGGAACCGCTTTGCAGGAATGCTTGTGGCCATCCTTCGAGACGCCCGCTGCGCGGGCTCCTCAGGATGAGGTCTTGCTTCGCCGCGAGATTGCCAGACCCTCATGGTGAGGAGCCCGCGAAAGCGGGCGTCTCGAACCATAAGGCCGAGATCAAGCTAGGCCGCCTCGGAGCCGCCGAGATAGGCGTCGCGGATGCGGGGATCGTCCTTCAGCGCACGGGCGGAGCCGGACAGCACGATCTTGCCGGTCTGGAGCACATAGGCCTCGTGCGCGATCTCGAGCGCGAGGCTGGCATTCTGCTCGACCATGAACACCGAGACGCCCTCCTGGTTGATGGTGCGGATCAGCTCCAGCACGCGGTCGACATAGAGCGGCGACAGGCCCATGGTCGGCTCGTCCATCACGATCATCCTGGGACGGCTCATCAGCGCGCGCGCCATCGCGACCATCTGCTGCTCGCCGCCGGAGAGCGAGCCGGCGCGCTGCGACAGCCGCTGGCCGAGCTTTGGGAACAGTGTGAGCATCTTGTCGAGATCCTGCGCCACTTCGGTGCGATCGTTGCGCACGAAGGCGCCCATCAGGATGTTTTCGCGCACGCTCATGTCCGCAAACAACCGCCGTGCCTCCGGCACCGAGGCGATGCCGCGGCGGACGATCTGCGGTGTCGTGAGGCCGATCAGCGAGGCACCATCGAAGATCACGTCACCGGAACGCGGCTTCACCAAGCCCAAAATGATCTTCATCGTCGTCGACTTGCCGCTGGCGTTGCCGCCGAGCAGGCAGACGATGTGGCCGCGGCCAACGCTGATCGACAGGTCGAAATGCACCTGGGCCTGGCCGTAGAAGGTATTGACGTTGGTCAGCGCGAGCAGCACCTCGGGCGAGGAATTCGTCATGCCGCGCTCTCCTGCTCCGTCGTCAGACCGTGGCCGAGATAGGCCTCGATCACCTTGGGATCGTTGCGCACCGCTTCGCCCGGTCCTTCCGCGATCTTCTTGCCTTCGTCCATGACGATGACACGGTCGGAGAGACGCATCACCATCTCTAACTTGTGCTCGATCAGGAGGATGGTCAGGCCCTCCGCTTTCAGCTCGGCGACCAGCCCCTGCATCTCCGCGGTTTCGGTCGGGTTCATGCCGGCGGTGGGCTCGTCGAGCAGCAGCAGGCGCGGCTTCAGCGCGAGAGCGCGCGCGATCTCGACGCGGCGGCGGTTGGCGTAAGAGAGGCTGTAGGCCGGCTGGTCGATCCGCGGCAGCAGCCGCTCGCCGAAGCGGGCGAGAATGACCTTCACCTCCTCGCGCAGCCGCTCTTCCTCGGCCTTGACACTTGCGGGGCGCAGCAGCGCCAAGCCCAATTCCAGCAGCGGGCCGATCACCGGCATGGCCGGCTTGACCGCGCGCAATCGCGTGTGGGCGCCGATCAACACGTTGTCCATGACGCTGAGATTGCCAAACACGCGGCCAAGCTGGAACGTGCGCGCGATGCCTTCGGCGGCAAGTCGTTCCGGCGAGAGGCCCGTGATGTCCAGACCTTCGAAGCGAACTGTCCCGGCGTCCGGCCGATCAAGCCCGGTCACGAGATTGAACAGCGTCGTCTTGCCGGCGCCGTTCGGGCCGATGATGCTGATCAGCTCGCCCCTGGCGAGATCAAGATCGATGGCGTCGACGGCGGTGAGGCCGCCGAAGCGCCGCGTCAGCCCGCGCAGGGACAGCATGGTCGCGCCCATCACATCGTCCCCAACAGGCCCTGCGGCCTGAACCGCACGAGCAGCAGCAGCACGATGCCGTAGATCAGGATGCGATACTCCGCCGCGATCCGGAACAGTTCGGGCAGCCCGACCAGCGCCACCGCACCGACGATGGCGCCGACGACATTGCCGAGCCCGCCGAGGATCACCACGGTCAGCGCCAAAATGGATTGCTGCGTGTTGAAGGTCTCGTGGTTGATGTAGGAATAGAGATGCGCGGCGATGCCGCCGCTGACGCCGGCGGCGAAGCCACCGAAGATGAAGGCCAGCGATTTGTAGCGGTTGAGGCTGAGCCCATAGGCGCGCGCGGCGATGTCGTCGTCGCGGATGGCGCGAAAACTGCGGCCGAGATGCGAGCCGAGCAGGCGTCCCTGCAGCAGCGCCAGCACGACCATCACGATGAAGCTGAAGCCATAAATCGAAATCGGGCTGATCAGCTCATAGCCAAACAGCGACAGCGGCGGGATGCCGGAGATGCCGATCGGGCCGCGCGTGACACTTTCCCAGTTCAAAATAACCAATGAGACGATCTCGCCGATCGCAAGCGTCGCGATCGAGACATAGTGCCCGCGCAGCCGGAACGACGGCGAGATCAGGGCGGTGCCGAGCGCGGCGCTCATCAGGCCGCCACCGATGATGGCCAGGCCAACCGGGACGGAGAAGGTCAGCGACAGCAGCGCGGAGGTGTAGGCACCGATCGCGAGCAGCGCTGCGTGCCCCAGCGAGACCTGGCCGATCGTGCCTGCAACCAGGGTGAGGCTGAGCGCGAGCATGCCGAGCAGCCAGGCGTTGATCAGGGTCTGGAGCACGTAGAGGGACACCGGGAACAGCGGCAGGACCGCGAAGATGCCGGTAGCGGCCAGCAGCGCCCAGCGCGGGATGCGCACGGGCCGGCTCGGCGCGATGAAAGTGCCGGTGAGCGGCTCGGGCGGCGCCTGCCGTGCGCCGGCGAACAGCCCGTTCGGGCGCAGCACGAGCACCACGACCAGCAGCAGGAACGCGAACAGATTGCGGTAGCTGGTACCGAATACGGCGACGCCGTAGCTCTCGACCAGTCCGAGCAGCAGGCTGCCGATCACCGCACCCGGCACATTGCCGGCGCCGCCGACGACTTCGGCGACGACGCCCTTGAGCGTCGCCTGCAGGCTCATCGCGGTGTCGATCTGGTTGTAGTACATGCCGACCAGCAGGCCGGAGACGCCGCCGAGCGCAGCCGCAATACCGAACACCGCCTGATTGACGCGGTTGACGTCGACGCCCATCTGCATCGCGGCGTCGCGGTCCTGCGCGGTGGCACGCACCGCCCAGCCGAGCTTGCTGTAGCGCAGGAACACGAACAGCAGCAGCGCGCTGGTGAGACCGACACCGGCGATGAGCAGATCGAGCGGGCCGATCGTGCCGCCGCCGACCTGGAAGCGAACATCCGGCAACTGGCTCGGCAGCGCGCGGGGATTAGCCGAGAAAGTCAGCATCACGAGCTGATCGAGCACGAAGCTGATGCCGATCGTCGCGAGCAGCGGCGCGATCCGCACCGAGTTCTGCAGCGGGCGCAGGCCGAACCGTTCGATGATCAAGCCGACCAGCGCCGCCGCCACCGCGACCACGATGATGGTGAGCGGCAGCGGCGTATGCAGCTGCACCACCGCGACCCAGCCGATATAGGCGCCGACGAGATAGATCGAGCCCTGGGCAAAGTTGATCAGCCGGCTGACGCCGAAGATCAACGCGAGCCCGACCGCAACGAGGGCGTAGACATTACCGACGATCAGCCCGTTGATCGTGTAGTCGAGCCAGGAAGACACGCAGTTTTCCTAATGAAGAGAGAAAAGGCCGGAGCGATAAAGCGCGATGAGATCGCGCTCTAGTTTGTTTTACGCATGATTTTTTCGGAAAACCGCATCGCACTTTTCCGGATCATGCTTTGTCCCGGCCATCATGTCAGGTCGGCTTGCCGTCCCAGAGCGCGAACTGGCCCTTGCGCACGACCAGCTCCGCGTTCATGGCGCCCTTGACGCGGCGGCTCTCGACGTCGAACGTCGCTTTGCCAAAGATCACGCTCGAGACGTCCTTCACTTTCGTGAAGGCGTCGCGGATGGCACGGCGGTCGGCGCCACCGATCTTGACGACGGCGGCCGCCATGTTCATCGCGTCGTAGGAGTAAGCGTTGAACGCGTCGGGCTCCAGCCCGTTGTATTTCTTCTTGAAGCCCGCGATGAATTTCTGCACCTCGGGACGCGGGTCTTCCGGGAAGTAGCGCGTGCCGACATGGACGTCCTCGACCGCCTCGCCGCCGAGCTCCAGAAACTTCGGCGAGTAGACCGAGCTCGCAGCGCAGATCACCTGCTTCAGCCCGACCTGGCGCGCCTGGCGCGCGATCAGCGCACCGTCGGAATAATAGGAGATCAGGATCAGTCCGTCCGGATTGGCGTCGCGGACGCGCACCAGCGTCGAGCGGAAGTCGCGCTCCTCCGCGATGTAGCCCTCGGTGACGGCGATTTCGGCGCCGTGCTCCTTCGCGGCCTTGACGAAATAGTCGCGGCTGGTGCGGCCCCAGTCGGTGTTGAGGTGCAGCACCGCGAGCTTCTTCAGGCCGAGACGCTTCACGGCATAGGCCGCCAGCAGCGGCTGCTCGTCGGCCTGGCTGACCGAGGTGCTCCACATGAAGTCGCCGCCTTTGGTGAAGTCGGGATGCGAGTTGGTGAAGCCGAACTGCACCAGCCCGCCGCGCTGATAGATCGGCGAGGCCGCCATCGAGGCGGGACTCGAGAAGTCGCCGAGCTCCATGACGATCCTGGGATCGGAGACGAACTTCTGGGCGATCGCCACCGACTGGCGCGGGTCGCTCTGGCTGTCTTCGAAACTATAGGCGAGCTTGCGGCCGTTGATGCCGCCGGCTGCCTGGATCTCGTCGAGCGCGAGATCAAAGCCCTGCTTCCACTGCGTGCCATATTGCGCGTTCGGCCCGGTCAGCGGACCGCTGACGCCGAGCAGGATCGGTTCGGACGATTGCGCGAAGGCGGCGCGCGAGAAGGCTGCTCCCGCCATCATGGCGGCAAGCGAGCCCTTGACCAGGGTACGACGATCGATGTTGCTCATGCACGGCTCCATCCACTCAGTGTTGAAACAACCAGCAATTTCTATGCCGGTGAGATTGCCTATTTCGAGGGCTCGCCGAGCGACAGCATCAGCCGGTTCGCCCAGTTGAAGAACGACGCGCCGTTGATGACGTCGACGATCTCCGCATCGTCGAGGCCGGCGCGGCGCAGCTCATCGATATTGTCCTGACCGAACGCGATCGGCGTCGCGGCGAGTGCCACCGAGGCCTTGACGACCGCATTCCAGCGCTCGCCGAGATCGGCGCCAACGCCTTCGTCGAGCAGGCGCTGCAAATCGTCGCGGCGCTTGGAATAGGTGCTGGCGAAACGCGCATGCACGGAGGCGCAGTAAATGCAACCGTTGTAGCGCGAGGTCGCAGCCGCCGCGAGCTCGCGCTCGGCGCGCGGCAGGCCGTCGGCGATGTTGTAGAAGATGTCCTTGTCGGTCTTGGTGCGGGCTTCCAGCACTTCGGGATCGCGCACCAGCAGGCGGAAATATTCCGACTTGGAACGGGAGCGATCGACCAGGCCGGCGAAATGCCGCTCGGTCAGCTCGGCTTCGGGCAGCGGATCGATCCACGACACCCAGCCCAGTTCATCCTGGGTGAAGACGACGGGCGGAGTGACATTGTTTGCAGCGCTCATGATGCAGCCTCCTTACGCGCCGGCCGCGGCGTTCGCGCGCCCGAGCGAGGCACCGAGCACGCGCAGTCCGGTGACGGTGCGCACCTGGAACGACAGGAACGCGACGAGCTGAGAGAACGTGACGACGCCGGTGTTCGACCAGCCGGCGGCCAGCAGCGCCTTCATGTCGGCTGACGCGGCATCGCGCGGGCGGAACACCAGCAGATGCGCATGTTCAAGCGCCGCAACGAGCCGGGCGCCGAGATCAGGCTTGCGTTCCGCGCTGACGCGATAGATCAGGCCGGCCTTGTTCTCCACCGACAGGGGACCGGCGGGAAATGCACCGTAGGGGCCTGAGGTCTCGCCCCGCGCGATTTCGACATCGACTGCTTCGACCAGGCGCGCTCCGTCGGCGGTCGAAGCGAGCTTCGCCCGATAGAAGCCGGCCATTGTGGGCTCGCGGTGAAGACCGATCACGAAGAATGCGACCGCCGCGCGCTCCACCAGCGAGACATCGCCGGCGTCGATCGGCTCGAACAGCGAGAGATAGCTCTTCTGCGCGTTGTCGCGTGCCTGCAGGCGACGCGCGCGAATGGCGTCGAGGGCCGAGCCCGGTTCGATCTCGGCGAGCATGTCGATGATATCCTTCGTACCCATCATTTAGCCTCTTGCAGCCTCGTACAGCGCGATTCCGCTCATTCCGACTAACCCGCCAGCGCCACATCGGGCGCCGTCCGCGTCCAGCCCAGCGCCGGCGCGACCTTCTGCGCGACCAGCTCGATCGAACGCAGGATATGAGGGTGCGGCGCATCGACCGAATGCGCCTGGAAAACGAGATCGGTCACCCGCTCGAGCGTGGCGTCGGTGCGCAGCGAGGCGATGACGTCGTCGGCCGCGCCGACATGGGTGTCGAACGCCGCGATCATCTCCTCCAGCGTCTCGCCCGGCTTGGCGTGACCGCCCTTGAGGAATTGCGGCAGCGCGCGCCGCAGCCCGATATCGGCAAGGCGCATCGCCTCAGTCCGGTCGTCGGCGACGAAGACGGTGCGCGAGGCCATGATGCGGGGCTCGCGTCCCGGCGGCAGCGCTTCGAGATAGGCATCGATGACCGGTTTCTGAATCTCGGCCAGCGTTGCCTTCGGCGCCTCCTTGGGCCTCGGCTGGGTACGGGACAGCAACAGGCCATCGCCCGCCTTGCCGGCACGCGCGCCGCCCGCCACCGAGAACGTCGCCTGCCAGATCCGGCCATCCAATTGCGGCCGCTGCGGATAGAGCGTATCGCCGCCGTCAAGCGGCTTGCCCACCAGCGCGGTGCGAACGACCTGAAGATTGCGGGCAAAGATCTCGTTGCGCTGGGTGCTGTCGAGGCCGAAGGCGGCAAAGGCCGAGGGGTTGCCGCCGGTGCCGACGCCAAGCTCGAAGCGGCCGTTGCAGATGAGATCGAGCACCGCGGCGTCCTCCGCCACCCTCACCGCGTTCTCGAGCGGCAGCGTGACGATGCCGGTGCCGAGGCGGATGCGCGAGGTCTGCGCGGCGACGTAGCCGAGGAAGGTAAAGGGCGACGGCAGGCCGCCCTCGCGCTCGTGGAAATGGTGCTGCGCGATCCACGCGGAATCGAGGCCCGCCTTCTCGGCGCGTACGATCTGCTCGGCCGCGAAGCGGTATCGCTCGGCCGGCGGGGCCTCGTCGAGAAGCCGCGTGAAAAATCCCAGGCGTTTCAGGTTTGCTAAGCGTTTCATACGACCCCTGTCGGGCGAGGATGGGCCCCGATGATGTCGGTTGCCGCAGCTCCAGACAAGCGGGCATTGCGCAAGGCTGCCACGTCGCCTGTATTTCGTCCCGCCACTGGAGTCTGTCTGGGCAGACTGCCTACCAGCTCGGCAGCACCGCGCCCTTGAACTTGGTCAGGACGAACTCCTTGACCTCCGCCGTGTGGTAGCTGTCGACGAGGATCTTGACCCAGGGCTTGTCCTTGTCGGCCGTGCGGATGGCGATCAGGTTGACGTAGGGACCCTTCGGGTCCTCGCGCAGGATCGGATCCTTGACGGGATCGAGGCCCGCCTGGGTTGCATAATTGGTGTTGATCGCGGCGGCGTCGACATCGTCGAGCGCGCGCGGCGCCTGCGCCGCGTCGACCTCGATGAACTTCAGCTTCTTGGGATTCTCGGTGATGTCGAGCACCGTCGGCTTGAAGCCGGTGCCCTCCTTCAGCTTGATCACGCCCTTGTCGCGCAGCAGCAGCAGCACGCGGCCGCCATTGGTCGGATCGTTCGGGATCGAAACCTTGCCGCCCTCGGGGATGCTGGAGAAGGACTTGTATTTCTTCGAATAGACGCCGATCGGAAAGTTCACGGTCAGGCCGACGGCCTCGATCTTGTAGCCGCGGTCGGCCTTCTGGTTGTCCAGGTAAGGCTGGTTCTGGAACGAATTGGCCTGGATCTCGCCGGCATCGAGCGCGGCGTTCGGCACGACGTAGTCGGAGAATTCGATGAGCTGGATATCGAGACCCTGCTTGGCGGCGATCGGCTTCACGGCCTCGAAGATCTGGGCGTGCGGCCCCGGCGTCACGCCGATCTTGATGGTCTCGCCTGAAGCGGCGGCCGACCAGGCGGCGAGCGTGGTCGCGAGGATCAGGCTGGAACGAAACGACATCTTGGTCTCCATAACGCGGCAATGATTGGAACCGTATTCGCTTCTCCGCCGGGCGAAATCAATGAAATGGAAATCCATATTGGCCGGCTGACGCGGACGACGTTTCTCCGTTCGACCTCATGTGGGGGACGAATCCACCTGCGCAAGCGTGAGGCGCATCACGGCGAAGCGGCCCGCTGAGCCACTTGCTGCTGCTGTCGGCGCTGGCGGTCGGCGTGCCGGCCTCCAGTGAGCCTGTTTACTCTGAGCGCCAATTTACTCCGAGCGCCACGTTGCCGGCGACAGCATGATCAGGACGCAGATCGCGGCGTAGGCGACCATCGCCACCGCGACCATGGTGGCGAGGCCCGCCATGCCCGCGCCAAAGCTCACCACCGCGATCCAGCCACCGCCGGCTGCGATCAGGATGCGCACGACCGACGAAGCCAGTGGTCCCATGGCGCGGCCGGTGCCTTGAGCGGCAAAGGACGTGACGAAGCCGAAGCCAAGCGCGGCATAAGCGGGAGCGACGATGCGCAGGTAAGTCATGCCTTCGTTCACCACCTCGGGATCGTGGCTGAACAGGTTCAGCCACGACGTCGGGAAGATCGCCACCAAAAGGCCGATCGCGCCGGTCATGATCATGCCGACGATACCGCTGATCCAGCCGATTTTCCGTGCCCGCGCCGTCTGCCCCGCGCCCATGTTGACGCCGACCATGGTCAGCGTCGCCGTGCTGATGCCGAATAGCAGCGGGATCATGATGTAGTCGAGCCGCGAGGCGATGCCGTAGCCGGCAAGCGCGGAGGTGCCGAACAGGCCGACCGCGCCGGTGACGAGGATGACCGTGAGATTGGTCAGCACCGCGTTGAAGGCGGTGGGGATGCCGACCTTCAGCATGTCGCCGAAGATTTTTGCACGCAAGGGCACCATGTGCAGCCGCAGACCGGACACGCCCGACGACATGTAGCGCAGCAGGAACAGCATCGCCGCACCATAATAGAGGCCGAAGGCGATGCCCGCGCCACCGATGCCCAGCCGCGGGATCGGTCCCAGGCCGAAGATCAGCGCCGGCGAGACGGGAATGGTCACGATCGCGCCGACCAGCGTCACCAGTGCGGGCACCTTGACATTGCCCGCGCCGCGTAGCGCCGCGGCCTGGAGATTGACGATCCACACCGGGATCGCGCCGGCGAAAAGGTAGTTGGAATAGGTGGTCGCAGCTGCGAGTGCACCGCCCGCGCCGCCGAGGGCGCGATACAGATGCGGCCCGCCGACGATGACGCCAAGCGTAAACACGCCGCCGGCAACGATCGCGAGCGCCACGGCGTGAAACAACGCCGCCTCGGCATCGTCGCGGCGGCCGGCACCGACCGCGCGCGCAACCGAGGAGGCAACGCCGCTGCCGAACCCCCCATTCGACATCATGGTCATCAGCATGAAGATCGGGAACACCAGCGCCGCGCCGGCGAGCGCATCGGTGCCGAGGAAGCCGACATAATACGCCTCCGCGATGTTGACCGCGGTCTGTGCCACCAGGACGGTCACGGTCGGCAGCGCGAGCCTGAGCAGCGTCGGCAGGATCGGCGCCGTCAGCAGCGCCGCGCGCCTCTGCTCGGCCGCGCTTGGTGTTGATGCCGCCGCCTGGCGAAGGGGAGCGGCGGTGTGAGCCGTGATCTGCGTGGCGGACAAGGCCGGCGCGGCGGCATCCTCGACTGACATGGGTTCAATCCTGGGGTCCCGAAGGGCCACCGCCGATCGGCCGCCCATTGTATTATGATCATAATGTATTATTATGGTCGTAATGCAATAGACCCTGCCTCACGATTTTGTGGCCAGGGCGAAAGCCGGGTCGCGAGGAGGCGGGATTGGCGCGCTACGACAAGGGACACAGGGACACGACGCGGCGGCACATCATCGACGTCGCCTCGTCGCAGTTCCGTGAGAGCGGCATCGCCGCGGTCGGCCTCGCCGGCATCATGGCGCAGGCCGGCCTGACCAACGGCGCCTTCTACACGCATTTCGCCTCCAAGGAGGATCTGGTGCGCGCGGTGCTGTGTGAGGCGCTGGAGCGGCGCGAGCAGAGGCACAAGGACAATCTCGCAAACGGCGTCGCGCTCGAGACCACGATCCGCGACTATCTCTCCCCGCGCCATCGCGACCACGCGGCGACCGGCTGCCCGACCGCAGCACTGGTTTCCGAGATCGCGCGGCATCCGAAGGCGACGCGCGATGCCTTCACCGGAAAGACGTCCGATATCGTCGCGCTGATGGCAGCGCAGATGCCGGATGGCCCCGCTGCGGAGCGTCGGCGACGCGCGATTTCGGTCTACGCGACCATGGTCGGCGCGCTGCAATTGTCGCGCGCCGTCAACGACCGGCTATTGTCGGAGGAGATTCTGGAGAACGCGGTGGAGGCTGCGCTGACGCTCGCGAATGGACAGTGACGCATTGGAGTCTCGGATAGTCATGTGTGGCAATTTCCTGGCGGCTGCAATCAATCTCCGACTGGGGCAACATCGCGAAACTTGATGTGTCCGCTGCGACCGGGTTAGCTTCCGGCGCGGCCTTAGAACTTCCCCAAGTTCACCTGGTTCGCACTGGATCGCCGCCTGGATCTCTCGGGCGGCGATCCAGCTACCGCGCCTCGGCAACCACGGCTGCCGTCCGCACCTTCGTCATTTCGCCGCAGGGTTATCCGACCTTGTTGGCATTGCCGCCTCGCCCTTGATGAAACATGATGGGTCTTGGCCGGTGACGACTCGTCCTTGAAGTGGGGATCCTCCGATGAACGAAAACGAAATCCGCAAGTCCATCGCGGAGGTGAAGCAAGGCACGCTGTCGCGACGCTCGTTCATGAAGACGATGGCCGCGATCGGGATCGCCGCGCCGGTCGCGAGCCAGATCCTGGTCTGGAACGACGTGGCGATGGCGGACGCCACGCTGCAATACAAGCCGACCAAGGCCGGCGGCGGCGGCTCGCTCAAGATCCTGCTCTGGCAGGCTCCGACGCTGCTCAATCCGCATTTCGCGATCGGCACCAAGGATCAGATCGCCTCGCGCATCTTCTTCGAGCCGCTCGCCGGCTGGGACAAGGACGGCAACCTCATCCCCTGCCTCGCCGCCGAGGTCCCGACCAAGGCGAACGGCGGCCTTTCGGCAGACGGCATGAGCGTGACCTGGAAGTTGAAGCAGGGCGTGACATGGCACGATGGCAAGCCCTTTACCGCCGACGACGTCGTCTTTACCTGGATATACGCTGCGGACCTGGCCACCGCCGCGTACAGCACGGGATCCTACAAGGACATCAAGGTCGAGAAGGTCGATGACCACACCGTCAAGGTGAACTTCAAGAGCCCGACGCCGTTCTGGGCCGATCCCTTCGTCGGCTCGGTCGGCCAGATCCTGCCAAAACATCATTTCGGCGACTACGCCGGCGCAAAGTCGCGCGAAGCTCCCGGCAATCTGAAGCCGGTCGGTACCGGCCCGTACAAATTCGTCGAGTTCAAGCCGGGCGATTTGATCAGGGCCGAGCGCAATCCCGACTATCACGTCAAGAACCAGCCGCATTTCGACACGCTCGAGGTCAAGGGCGGCGGTGACGCGGTCTCCGCTGCGCGGGCCGTGCTGCAGACCGGCGAATACGACTATGCCTGGAACCTGCTGGTGGAGGAGGAGGTCCTCAAGCGCATGGAGGCGAGCGGGAAAGGCAAGGTCGATGTCACGCCCTCCGGCAACGTCGAGTTCATCATCCTCAACACGACTGACCCGTGGACCGAGGTCGACGGCGAGCGCTCCAGCGTCAAGACCAAGCATCCGACGCTGTCCGATCCCGCCGTTCGCCGGGCGATCAACCTCCTGATCGATCGCGAGGCGATCCAGAAATTCATCTACGGCCGCGGCGGTGTCGCCACGGCGAGCTTCGTCAACGCGCCCTCGCAGTTCAAGTCGGGCAAGCTGACATACGCGTTCGACGTCGACAAGGCGAACAAGATCCTCGACGAGGCCGGCTGGAAGAAGGGCGCGGACGGCATCCGCGAGAAGGACGGCAAGAAGCTCAAATACGTCTTCCAGACGTCGATCAACGCCCCGCGCCAGAAGACGCAGGCCATCATCAAGCAGGCCTGCCAGAAAGCCGGCATCGAGATCGAGCTCAAGTCGGTCACCGCATCGGTGTTCTTCTCGTCGGACGTCGGCAACCCCGACACCTATTCGAAATTCTATTGCGATATGGAGATGTACAACACGACGCAACCGCAGCCCGATCCCGAGCGGTTCTTGAACCAGTGCGTCTCCTGGGAGATCGCCAACAAGGAGAACAAATGGCTAGGTCGAAATATCTCGCGCTGGTCGGATCCCGAGGCCGACAAGGCCTACAAGGCCGCCCAGAACGAGCTCGATCCGGTCAAGCGCGCCGCGCTGCTGATCAAGGTCGACGAGACTTTCTGCGAGGCCAACGTGTTCCTGCCGCTGCTCTCGCGCAACATCGTCGGCGCCGGCGTCAACAACCTCATGGCCGACATCTCGGGGTGGGACGTCACGACCTGGAATCTGGCGAGCTGGTATCGGAGCTGACGCCGGAGAGGCTGAACGCTCAATCCCTGCCGGCAAATTGACGGTCGAGGTTTGACGCAGTGTCGGCGCTTCTGTTGCGGCAGTTGTGTTCACATGTGAACAGGATTAGCTGGGCTTCCACATCGAGGGGCTTCTCGGCTTGTCAATCAAGGCGAGCGATAGAGCACACCGGAGATGGCCATCGGCGTGGCATCATCAACTACTTGCGCAGCAATCGACCAACAGGTCCCAGATCCGCTGCACCTCGCCCGTCTTGCGGGTGTCGAGCTTGCGGGTGTCGAGCCCCTTCTCCGCGCTGGACTGCGAATAGGCCGCCACGGGACGTTCCTCGCGGGGCACGATCCATCGCTGCGAGATCGGGTCGTACCATTTTCCGATGATCATCTCAGTCACGCCGATCGACTCACAGGTTTGACTCAAGGTGGAGCGCTACTGCTCGCGGGCTTCGTCGGAATCCGCTCGCCGCGCATCGCCCAATTTACCAATCGGCTTCTCGCGCGATCGTTCCCGCCGCCGCGTCAGCCCGGCCGCGCCGGATGAAGCGTGCGGGGATGCCGCTCGTGCAGCAGCCGCGCGAGCTCTTCCCGCTCCGCAGCCCGTCCCTTCATGGCGGTCTCGAACAGTGCTTCCTGGATGTCGCGAGGCATGTCGCCCCACACGTCCATCGCCGCTCGTCCGAGCAGGTTCGCAAGATGATCTGCTGCATCGCTCATTCGGTTCTCCTGATCTGCGCACGGGAATGGAACAGCCGCGGCTGCGCCGCGTTCCAGTTCCATCATTGTGAAAGGAGACGTCGGCACGCCCATGCTGCTTGCCGGCGACGAATTCGGACACACCCAGGGCGGCAACAACAACGCGTACGCCCAAGACAACGAGACCGCATGGCTCGACTGGATGGGCCATCAGCGCGAACGGCCGCAGCCTTCGCGATTTCACGCGAAAGCTGATTGCCACGCGCAAGGCATTTCCCATTCTCTGCCGCTGCCCGGATAGTTCGCCATGATGGAGCGCGCCGACGCTTCGCGTTGACGACAACAAGGAACGCACGCAGGTCGCCGGCGTTCGAGCAGATGGGGCATCAGTCGGAGAACACCGAGATGAAGTTCACAGGTGTCGTTATCCTCGCCGCCCTTGCGCTGCCTGCAGCAGCTTTGGCGCAGGCCAGCAAGCCTGACGTTTCGTCTGCGCCGAGCGCGCAGAATTCGGGTGCCGGCATTCCCGGACAGCCCGGCAACAAGAGCGGGCCGGCCGTCAAGCCCGGTGAAACCGTTGGATCGAGTTCAACGAGCTCCACCGGCAACACCGCGGTGCAATCGCAGGACCCGGCGAATATCCAGGGCGCACCGGGCAACAAGAGCGGGCCGCCTGCCAAGCGTCCGGACCAACGCTGAACGAACGCGCGCACTAAAGCGCGATGAGATGAGGGTGAATCATCATCGCGCTTTAGGTTGTTGTTTGAGCATGATCTTTTCGGAAAACCGCTTTGCACTTTTCCGGATCATGCTTTAGGCGTCCAGCAGGTCGAGGAACTCGTCGACCCGGCTGAACGGATCCTCGTCGCGGCGGCCGGAATAGACAACGCGGTCGCCGTCGCGCTGGAGCGATCGCGCCTCGGACTTCCCCCTGGATTTCCGCAGCCGCCCCGGCAGGAACGTCGCGGCGACGGCCTCGGGCCCGACATCGAGCCTGACGATGCCGCGCCGCTTGCAATCGATCCGGAGCCTGGCGGCAGCGAAGAAGTCGCGGGCCTCCGGCGGCAGCCGGCCGAAACGACGCGAGATCTCCTCCTCCAGATCTTCCAGATCGTCGTCGCTCCGGCACCTGGCCGCGCGCCCATAGATCTCGAGCCGGACCGCTTCCGATTGCACGTAACCTTCAGGCAACATGTCGGCCAGCGGAAGATTGAGATCGGGGACCCACAGATCGGTGCCGGTGTCGCTGGTGCGCTCGGAGGCCAGCTTCAGAAGGTGACTGTAGAGCACGGGTCCGAACACCTGGACATGCCCGGACTGCTGTTCCGAGAACAGATCGCCGGCGCCCCTGAGGTCGAGATCGCGCTCGCTGATCGCAAAGCCGGCACCCGGCTTGCTGAACTCCTCCAGCACCGCCAGACGCTTCTCGGACTGCTCCGAAGTCGATTCCGTCAGCAGATGGGCAAACGCGCGCGTGCCGCCGCGTCCCACCCGCCCCCTGAGCTGATGGAGCTGCGCAAGACCGAACTTTTCGGGCCAGCACACCGCGATGGTGTTCGCGCGCGGAATGTCGAGACCGCTTTCCACAATATTGGTCGCCAACAGCACATCCGCGTCGCCGTCGACGAAACTCATCATCCGGTCGTCGATCTCCTCGACGGGCAATCTGCCGTGAAGGCAGACGATGCGCAGCTCCGGCGCCACCGATTGCACACGCGCCAGCATCGGCTCCAGATCCTGGATGCGCGGACAGATCAGGAAGCTCTGTCCGTTCCGTCTGCGCTCGCGCAGCAGCGCCGCGGCAATGGCAGCCTCCGAAAGCGGCGCGATCCTGGTCACGATGGGAAGGCGATGAACCGGCGGCGAGGCGATCACGCTGAGATCCCTGAAGCCGGCAAGACCCGCGGCGAGCGTGCGCGGTATCGGCGTGGCGCTCATCCAGAGCGAGTGGGCCCCCTTGGCGAGGCCTGAAAGCTTCGCCTTCTCCGCCGCCCCGAAGTGCTGCTCTTCGTCGATGATGACGAGGCCAAGATCGGCGAACTTCACGTCCTTTGCCGCAAGAGCCTGCGTGCCGACCACGACTTTCAGCCTGCCGCGCCGCAGCCCTTCCTTCGTCTCTCGCGTCTCCGGGCCTGAATTGGCCCGCGACAGGCTTCCCACCTCGATCCCGAGAGGGCCGAACCGCTTGCGGAAGGTTTCGACATGCTGCCGGGCCAGCACCGTTGTCGGCGCCGCGATCGCCACCTGCTTGCCCGACAGCGCCACCGCGGCGGCCGCCCGCAGCGCCACCTCGGTCTTGCCAAATCCGACGTCGCCGCAGATCACCCTGTCCATGGGATGGCCCGACGCGAGATCGTCGAGGACGTCCTGAATCGCCTTGGCCTGGTCGACCGTCGTGAAATAGGGGAAACGCGCGACGAACTTTTCATAGTTCGCCCCCGGCGGCACCAGTTTGGGTGCACGGCGGCGGCGGCGCTGGCTGATATGCTTGGCGAGCGCCTTGGCAGCGACCTGAATTTCCGCTTCCGCCGCAGTACGCCGCGCCCACCAGCTGCTACCGTCCGCCTTGTCGAGCGTCAGCTTGCCGGGCTCGCCGGCATATGGCCAGATCACCGCAAGATCGGCCGGCGGAACGAGCACGGCATTGTCGCCCGTAAAGGCGAGCCTGATCATCTCGCGCCGCGATCCGCGTCCCATGTCGAGGGTCTGCAAGCCGTCGAGCACGGCGAGCCCGCGTTGCAGATGGACGATGGCGGCGCCTTTCTCGGGCACATCAGGATGATCGAAAGCCGGATTCCAGGAGCGCGCCATGGGCTGTGGATGATGGGCCCGGCTGCCGAGCACGTCGGACGCGGTCACGACGACCAGAGGCTTGCGGCCGGCGCCAATGAACCCCGCGTCGAAATCGGCCAGCAGCGCGCCTTCGCGGCTTCGACCCTTCGACACCTCGCTCCAATCGGCCAGGCGCTCCGCCTTGATGCCGCTCATGCGCTCCATCGCGCGAAGGTCGTCCTCGACGGCCGCGACGAACAGCAGCCGCGATCCCGCGCCTTGCATGTCGGCGACGAATGCGCGAAGCGCCTTGCGCGGCGCGGCGAGCTTCGAGAACTCCGGCGTCGAGATGAAGGCAGCCTTGCGCGGCAGCACGCTGATGCGCTTCTTTAGCCGCGTCCAGTCCGCCCGCCCCAGATATTCGCGCTCCGCATCCCTGCGGCCCGCCGCTTCCTCGATCGTGCCCAGCCAGCTATCGGCGTGGGCCGACACCCCGGCATCCACGATCCATCGCGCACGGCCGCAATAGTCCGGCAGTGTCGCCCGCTGTCCGCGCGTAGCTCCCAGCGCGATCCGCTCGGACATGGGGTCGATGATCAATTCCGCGGTCTCGTAGACGACCTCGTGCTCGATCGGATCCACGGCGACGATCTTGCGGATCGTTGCGCCGGAATGCTCGATCCGGAATGGAGCAAGCGCGCCGGCGGGAAACACTTCGAACGTCTTGCCGTGGAACAGGACGCCGCCCGGATACTCCGCCTCTTCGTCGAGATCGTAGCCGAGAGCTTCCAGCCGCGTCTCCAGCTCGGGCCCGGAATAGGGCGCGCCCACCTTCAGCGTGAGGCTCGACCGCGACCAGCTCGCCGGCAGGGGCAGCCGTTCCATGACGGCTTCTGCGGTCGACACCAGGAAGACCGGCTTCTTTGCCTTGGCGAGGCGCCGCAGCACCGCGCTGCGCCGGCCCGCGATCTCGCGGGACGGCTCGAGGCCGTCGAAGGGCAGCGTGTTCAGGCGCGGAAACACCAGCACCTCGACCGAGGGATCGAGGGCGTGGATCACGCCGCCCAGCCGCTCCGCCCTGCTCTCGTCGTCGCAGAGGAAGACGAGGCCGTCGCGGCCGGACGTGCCCCACTGCTCCAGCAGATGCAGCGCCAGCATGCCGAGCGGCGACGAGGACGAGACCGCGGAACGCGATGCGCTCTTGCTTTTCGAGCTCTTGCTTTTTGAGCTCCCGCTCTTTGAGCCGCTACTTTTCAAGCCCTGGCTTTTTGAGCCCTGGCTTTTTGAGCTCTTGCTTTTCGTCTTGATCACGCCGGTCGTGGCCCGGGCTTTCCTGGTGGCCGCCAATTTGTATCCAACTTTGTTTCGCAAATAGAGACGAGCGACGACGAGCCCTCCCGTCGAGCTCCGTCGATAACGCACCTCGGGCCTGAGCGCCCAATGACGTCATTACAATTTTGCAATTGCGTTGAAAAGCAGAGACACGAGGCGAAGGCAAGCGGCCTGAACGGGCAGAAGGCTATTGCAGGACCTTCGGCAGCACCACGACCACGTCGACGCTCTGCGCCAGGATCTGCGTCGCGACCACGGCGAGGTGGTGCGAGAACTCGTCTTCGATCTCCGTCGCGCAGTCTTCGTCGCAGGCGATGGCAAACAGCAGATTGCCGTCGATTTCGTCGAACCGGATGCCGGCGAAGAGGCGATCGAACGTCTCGGCGCCCGCGATGAACGCGATTCGCGCCTGGATGGCCTGATCCTCGACGAGTGAGAGCTTCCTCATGACCGCAACATATGAGCGCGGCTTCTGAATGCAAGAGCAGGAGAGTGCTGGCGCGGCGCGCCTTGCGAACTATATTGGTTGCATCGTCCCGCCTGACCGCCGTTTGCTCTTGAGGAAATTCTTGATTCTGTTCCTGCTGCTGATCTTCCTGCCGATCGGCGTGTCGGCCGGCCGCTATTATTTGCGCGGCGACGGCCGCGGCAATTGGCAGACGGCGGATCGCTCCAGCGCCGGCCTGCTGTCGCCCGCATCCGCCAATCCGGACGCGCTGATCCGCGTGTTCGCCGCGCGCACCGTGCGCTGGCGCAGCATTTTCGCCGTCCACACCTGGATCGTCGTCAAGGAGAAGGACGCCGCCACCTACAGCCGCTACGACTACACGGCGTGGGGCGACCCGATCCGCAGCAACGGCTTTGCGCCCGACGGCCGCTGGTTCGGCGCCCTGCCGGAAACAGTCGTCGCGGTCGACGGCGCGCGGGCCGAAGCGCTGATTCCGAAGATCCGCGACGTCATCGAGAATTACAGGTTCCGCGCCTATGGCGACTACAGCGCCTGGCCGGGACCGAATTCCAACACCTTCGTGCAGGCGGCGCTGGACGCCGTGCCCGAACTGCGCGCGGTGCTTCCGCCGACCGCGATCGGCAAGGACTATCCCTACAGCGGACGCTGGGCCGGCATCACGGCGTCCGGCACCGGCCTCTACGCCTCGCTGTCGGGCTATCTCGGCATGACGATCGGCTGGGTCGAAGGGATCGAGATCAATTTCCTCGGCGCGGTGCTCGGCGTCGACATCCGCCGCCCGGCCCTGAAGCTTCCCGGCATCGGACGCCTCGGCATCGCCGCCGGCGCGTAGGGCAATGGACGGAGCAAGGGGCCGCACCGCAATTCTCCAATATGCATTTCAAACTTGCAGACACACCTTCGCATCCTCGCGGCTGATTTCACCCGAGCTTTGCTTGATCTCTCCACCCTCTTGAGCCAAGAGGGCACAGGGAAGGCCGGGTGCCAGCTGGCACCCGCGGTCCGCTGCGCGAAAAGCACACGCAGAAAAACCGCACAGCAGCATACAGGTGTAGCCAATCACTCGGCCTTCCCTGCGCAGTGGTTGGACGGCTTATGCCGTGCTCTCCCGGGAGCCGAGTTCCTTTTGGCCTCCCTCGCCTTCGCGAAATTCACCGACCCCGCGCCGGTTGACGCGACTGTCGCATTCGCCAGGCTTGACCGTAGCAACGACGGCCAGGACCACACGATTTTGCCGTACGCACGGTTCGCTTGTTCACCACTGGTTTCGACGACGTTGTGCACGTTGCCGCCGACCTGATGGCGAGACGAACCTGGCAGCGCCGCTCGTCGGCACGAAGTTTTGGGCTCACGGAGAGCAATCCGCCCTGCCCGCACCTCTCGCGCCCGACGCTGCCGCGTCCACCGCAAGCCCGGCTCGCGAACGTGACGACCACAAGATCGCCCCTCAAGGATGAGCCAGGATCGGCGACACATACGCCATTTCCGAATTTCGGTAAAGCGGAATATATTTGCACGGACGGATTGACAGAGGGGCGAAACAGGGCGGCGCTCGCTCTCATCTATTTTCTTGCGCGGTGGAGCGGAGCGAAACCCATCAAAGTCGGTACCCTCCCAAGCTTCCCGACATCGTCCTTCCAATGTGTGCTTCATATCACCGCATGATCAAGCGCCCACGCCTAGGATGATCCTGCATGGCCGCAAACAGGGTAACGGCGGTACGCACGAGGCCGGAGTGGCGATCAACAGCTACGGACTTCTGAAGCCGCCAGGGTGAAGAACTCGGCGGCTTTCTCCCTGTCCAGGGAAACGCGCGGCCGAAGCCGACGACTTTTCGCTGCCGATATGGGCACCAGCAGCGCCGGCTTCTATCGTTTCTCTGAGGGGCCCGAGGGCCTCCTCTGTTCGCGTTCTTCTTCGATCTGCCGTTCCGCTTCGAGCCAAAACTCCACGTCGCGATCGACCGGGCGACCGGCCTGCTCCCAGAGCTCGTACGCACGTGCTCGCACCTTGCCGCGCCCCATCATGCGAAGGAGCTTTTGCTTCAGCTCCTCGGCGAAGTTCCTGAATCGCTGGACAGTCGTCTCGTCCTTGACGAGCGCAGCCGCTCGCGTTGCGAGTTCAATCTGGTGCTCTATTTTTTGCTGCTCGTCCACGCAAACATCGCCGTAGAGACGGGTCTGCTTCACAGCCCGTGCTGCTCACCTCAATTCATTCCAGAAGGCTCTGTTCCGCCTAGTGCCACGTCGTGTCGGCTTCGACGATAACCGCCCTCGTTTCCGGATCATCGGTCGTGTTGCAAGTACAGGGCATGCCCTCACCGCACCGGCAGCCGCCCAACTCGTCGCTCCAGGCGCGGAGCGGATGGTTTTCGCAGACCCATCCCAGCCCGTGGCAGAATGGGCACTTCCTGGCGGTCACAGCGTATCCGGCGTCCGCATGGTGTTCGATTTGTCCTCGTTGCGCAGCTCTTGCTCGGCCGCGTGCCAAAACTCTTCCTCGCGGCCTTCGGGCTTGCCAGCTCGCTCCCACAGTCGGTGCGCGCGCGCTCTGATGTCTTGCTCGGTCGGCTCAGGCATTGCACCTCCTGCTATGAGCACGGCCCCACCCTGGGGGGTATGGGGGGCTAGGGGGCGGAGCCGTGCAGACCAGCAATCGGCGGCGACGCTGGCCCGCGGATTCAAGCCTCGATGGTGCGCAAGAGTTCCTAACTCGTACTCGAGCCGCCGTTCGGGCGGGCGGTACGACATCCAGATGCGACTGGGGAAAACGGCGGCCGCTGTCTTTGGCCGCCGTCTTTTCCGTGCCGGCCTTCGAACGAGCAGCTTTCAATTGACTTCTTCCTGCCCTCAAGCGCCCGCGGCATGCATCGCCGCGGACCACCCGAATACCATCGCAGGTCCAATCATCGTGCCCGGACCCGGATAAGTGCCTCGAAAGATCGAGGATGAATCGGTCCCGACGGCGTAGAGTCCGGGTATGACCGTCCCGCAGCGAGACAAGACCCGAGCGGTTGAATCCGTGCACAAGCCGGCACTGCTGGCGAGATCCGTCGGCCATACTGCGACGGCATAGTATGGCCCAGGACCGATCCGTCGCAGGCACGGGTTTGGCTTGGTCAGGGGATCGCCATTGAACCGGTTCAACTCGCTTGAACCGCGGCCGAAATCCTCGTCCACACCGCTCTCGGCATAGCGATTGTACCGCTCAATTGTTTGACCAAGCTCGCCGCTATCGACACCGATTTTTTCGGCCAGTGCTTCGATCGTCTCGCCCGCTACCAAATATTTGGTCTTCAGAAACTTGTCCAAATACCTCGTCCCGGGACGAACGAGACCGATGCCATAGACCCTGATAAAGGCACGATCGCAAATCAGGAAAGCCGGCGTAGCCAACACGGAAGACGGGTTCGAACGCAACATCGCTTCCACGAAGTCGTGATAGGAGTCGGCCTCGTTCACGAAACGGCGGCCCGACTTGTTCACCGCAAGCAGGCCTGGCTTGGCACGATCGAGCATGATGTGCGGGAATACCGAGACGTGGCCGTCCGCTTGCGTCATGACCGAGCTTGGCATCCACAAGGCGGGGCTATTGAGATTGCGCTCGATGACCGCGTCGACGCGTTCGGCCGCGAGCATGCCGTCCCCGGTATTGGACGAAGGCGTGAGTGAAAATCGGCGCGCGGCCTCCGGGAAAAACCGTTCGCGAAGCTCGCGGCTCCAGCCGATGCCTCCCGTTGCCAACACCACGCCCTTGCGGGCACGTATCGCCAATGCTCCGGACGGTGATGAGAAAACGGCCCCAACGACTGCATCGCCGTTGCGGATGAGCTCGCTGAGCTCAGTCTCATATCGCATATGCACGCCGGAACGACGGAGACTGTCAAACAGCCTTGCGACGAGAGCGTTGCCCATGATCAGACGCTCTCCGCGCCTGTAGCGAAGCCGATCGAGCAAATGCCGACCGAGAAGACCAACGACATGCCTGAAGTTCGTCCAGTTGCGGAATGGCGCCAACAGCGCCGGGATGTCCGCCTTTCCGACCATCATGCCGCCGAGGACCATGAACTCTCGCCGCGGGGGCCTGATACGATCGAAATCTTTGCCAAGCTTGCGACCGTCGAACGGAACGGCGCCGAGAGCACGACCGCCGATCGCCGCCCCGGGAAGATTCTTGTAGTCGGGGTGTACCGGCGGTGCCGTAAACCGTACGCTCGTCTTCTGCTCGAGATAATCGAGCATGATGGGACCCTTCTGGAGGAACGCATCCACACGCGCGTCCGCGGCGTGTTCGCCGAGCAATGCTTCAAGATAGACCCGCGCCGCCTCGGTCGAGTCTGGCGTTCCTGCAAGCCGTCCCTGCCGATTGCCCGGAATCCAGACGGTGCCGGCGGAGGTCGCGGTCGTGCCACCAACCGTGTCCGACTTTTCGCAAAGGATCACGTCGAGCCCTTCGAGGGCAGCCACCAGCGATGTCGTCATGCCGGCGGCACCCGCGCCGACGACCAGGAGATCGGTCTCGATGTCCCAGGAGTGATCGGCTTGCGACATCCCGCATTACCCTTCCCGCCCCGAAATTCTCACCTCTGGCTGCGCGCCCGCTCGACGACGGCTCTGCCCGCCGCTAACGCCCGGCGCGCTCGCGACGCGGCATCGACGCTCTTGGCCAGTTGAACGGTCGGAACCTCGATGCTGATCGTCAGGTCATTCGGCATCGCGCTCGCAAGCCCCATCAGGTCTATTCCGCCCTCGCCCGGAAACATCCGCTCCTCGCGAGCCGCATGGATGAGCTGCTCTGTGGTCGCCGGCCGCTCGGCCGGGCCGTCGCATAGTTGCCAGTAGTGCAAGCGTTGCGCCGGGATGGCGCGGAGGTCCGCAAGCGAGCTTTGCGACCGATCGAAATGCAGCGCATCGACCAGAATGCCGGCACCGGGACGATCGACGTCGCCGACGATCCGCATCGCGGTCTTCAGGTCCGGAACGCTCGTCCAGGGCATGAATTCGAGATCGGAGGTCAGGCCATAGTTTGCTGCCGCTTCACAAAACTGCTGGTAGCGATCCGAAAACCGCGCCAGATCCGGATCGTAGGCTGCGACGAGGATGTGCTTGGCGGCGAGGCGCGCGCCGACCTCGAAGAAGGGCGTAAACGAGGCAATCTCGGTTTCCGGTCTGAACGCAACGACCTCGAGATCGGCGACAGTCACCCCCGTCAACTCCAACCGCCGGAACGTCTCCCGCAAGAGCGGCGCATCGTCCATCAGGCGATAGGCAACACCGCCAGGCGTGGCGGGCAACAGCCTGAGCCCGACTTTTTCGTAGCCGCAGTGCGCCGCCAATTCGATCATCTCGGGCGGCGCAAGCTCGAGCACGGTCAACGCGGCCAGCGAGAACGTTGCCATCAGCCGAAATCCGCGATACGGGCGTCGAGCGCAAACATGCTTTGATAAACTTCCGGCTCGCTCGCCCCGGCCATGACGTCGGGAGCAATTTCCGCGGCTTTCCGCAAGGCGGCCTGCAACGACGCCACGTCGAGCGCCTCGATGATCAAAAGCCCGGCGAAAAACCCCTCGTTCTTCCGCATGCCCTTCTCCGCCGTCCGTACCGACGTCCGCGCTTCGTCGGTCGCGCCGATCTGCACGGCAGCAACCCCGTCGCACGCAACGAGCGCCCGAGCCAAGCCTTGGGGATCTTTCGGCAATGTCTCGATCCGGAGCGCCACGATCGATGCGCCCTCGCCCCGCCC
>NZ_JARWCR020000044.1:0-70782 GCF_029846695.2 Bradyrhizobium nivariense
TCCGTTACACCATCAATGTGAGGGACGACCGCCAACCTTCCAGCCAAGCCGCGCGACGCGCGCCATCACATAGCGCCGTAGCTAGCGCGGCTTGGCTGATGAGGCGGGCCCGTTACCCCATCTACGATTCTTCGCACCATTGCGAGCGTTGCAATGACGAAACAAAAAAACGCCGGAGCGGTTTCCCGCTCCGGCGTCATGTTCGTTTCAGGCGACGAGGCTTACGCCGCGTTGAAGCCGGCGACGGCCTTCACCTCGAGGAAGTCCTCGAGGCCGTACTTGCCCCACTCGCGGCCGTTGCCCGACTGCTTGTAGCCGCCGAACGGCGCGCTGCGGTCGTTGGGCACGCCCTGGAGGTTGACGTTGCCGGCGCGGATCTGGCGGCCGACCCGCTTGGCGTTCTCGACCGTGTCGGCCGTAACATAGCCGGCGAGCCCATAGGGCGTGTCGTTGGCGATGTGCACGGCCTCGGCTTCGTCTTTGGCACCGATGATGGTGAGCACCGGCCCAAAGATTTCTTCGCGGGCGATCGTCATGTCGGGGGTGACGTCGGCGAAGATGGTCGGGCGGACATAGAAGCCCTTGTTGACGCCCTCGGGCAGGCCGGGGCCGCCGGACACGAGCGTTGCGCCCTCGTCGATGCCCTTCTTGATCAGCCCCTGGATCTTGTCCCACTGGCCGCGGTTGACCACGGGGCCGATGGTGGTGCCTTCGGCGCGCGGATCGCCGGCCTTGGTCTTGTCGGCCACAGCCTTCGCGATCGCGGCGACTTCCTTCATCTTCGACAGCGGCACGATCATGCGCGAGGGCGCGTTGCAGGACTGGCCGGAGTTGTTGAACATGTGCATCACGCCACCGGTCACCGCCTTCTGCAGGTCGGCGCCTTCGAGGATGACGTTCGGCGACTTGCCGCCGAGCTCCTGGCTGACGCGCTTCACGGTCGGGGCTGCGCGCTTGGCAACGTCGATGCCGGCGCGGGTCGAGCCGGTGAACGAGATCATGTCGATATCGGGGTGCTCGCTCATGGCGGCGCCGACCTCGGGGCCGAGGCCGTTGACAAGGTTGAACACGCCCTTCGGCACGCCGGCTTCATGCAGGATCTCGGCGAAGATCAGCGCCGAGGTCGGGGTGAACTCCGACGGCTTCAGGATCATGGTGCAGCCGGCGGCGAGCGCGGGCGCGACCTTGCAGGCGATCTGGTTGAGCGGCCAGTTCCAGGGCGTGATCATGCCGACCACGCCGACCGGCTCGCGCAGCACCATGGCGGTGCCGACCGGTTCCTCGAAATGATAGTTCTTGAGCACGTCGAGCGTGGTCATGAGGTGGCCGAGGCCGGCGCCGGCCTGGAGCTTCTCCGCCATCGGCAGCGGCGCACCCATCTCGTCGGAGACGGCGGCGCCGATCTCCTTGAGCCGGCCCTTGTAGATCTCGATGACTTTGGTGAGCAGCGCGACGCGCTCGTCACGGCTGGTCTGGGAGAATGTCACGAACGCGCGCTTGGCGGCGGCGACGGCCTTGTCGACGTCGGCCTTGGAGCCCAGCGCAATCTCGTACATCGCCTCTTCCGTCGCCGGATTGACCACGGCAGTGGACTTCTTGACGGCGGGATCGACCCAGGCGCCGTCGATGTAGAATTGCATGCGATTGACCATTGTGAACCTCTTCTTGGGGCTTGGAGGGGGCGTTTCGGCAGGCATCCTTGCACGAAAGCGCCAGCAATTGAACCCGCCATATGCGGGGCCAGCGTTGCGGCGAACGGGCGGAATATGGGGCGGGCCTTCACCCGAGGCAAGCGCCATGGGTCCCGGCTCAGCGTCGCGTCATTTCATGCCGCGCCGCGTCCGGGACACGAGATTTTACCGAGCCGAACCACTCTCGTGCCCCGGACGCAGCGCAGCGCTACTTCAGCGATGCGCTGCAGAGCCGGGCCCACGCGAGCGATTACACCGCCATCTTCCGATGCAGCACCGGCGCGCCGGTGGTGAGGCTTTCGGCCGCATCGATGATGGCGTTGGCGTCGATGCCGTGGTGGCGGTAGAGGTCGGAGATCGTACCGGTCTGGCCGAACTGCTCGACGCCGAGCGCCTCGAGGCGATGGCCGCGGACGCTGCCGAGCCAGCCAAGCGCCGCCGGATGGCCGTCGATCACGGTCACCATGCCGCAGTCGCGCGGCAGCGGCGCGAGCAGTTTTTCGATGTGGCTGAGATGCTGCACGCCTCTCCGATCACGGCGCAATTTCCGTGCGGCGGTCCAACCTGCATGGAGACGATCCGCCGAGGTGATCGCGAGCAGGCCGATGTCGCGGCGGCTCTCGCCGATGAAGCCGGTCGCCTCGATCGCTTCCGGCGCGACCGCGCCGGTATAGGCGATCACGACTTCGGCATTGGGGCCCGGCTTGCGCAGCCAATAGGCGCCGTCGGTGATGCCCTGTGCAAGCTCCGGCGTCATGATCCGCTGCGCCTGCTCGATGCTGCGCGTCGAGAGCCGCAAATAGATCGAGCCGCCCTCGCCCGGATCGCGCTGCATGTGGTTGAAGCCGAAAGCCATGATCACGGCGAGCTCGTCGACGAAGGCCGGCTCGAACGAGGCAAGGCCGTCCTGCGCCATGCCGATCAAAGGCGTTGCGATCGATTGATGCGCGCCGCCTTCGGGCGCGAGCGTGATGCCCGACGGCGTTGCCGCCACCATGAAGCGGGCGTCCTGGTAGCAGGCATAGTTCAGCGCATCGAGCCCGCGCTCGATGAAGGGATCGTAGAGCGTGCCGACCGGCAGCAGCCGCTCGCCGTTGATCTGGTGCGACAGGCCGAGCGCCGAAAGCATGATGAACAGATTCATCTCGGCGATGCCGAGTTCGAGATGCTGGCCTTTTGGCGAAAAGTCCCAGTTGAACGTGGAGGGAATTTTCTCGCTGCGGAATAAGTCCGCCTTCTCGCCGCGCGCGAACAGTCCGCGCCGGTTTACCCACGGACCGAGATTGGTCGAGACGGTGACGTCGGGCGATGTCGTGACGATGCGTCTTGCCAGCTCGCCGTCGCTGCGCGCGATCTCGTTCAGCACCAGACCAAAGCCCTGCTGGGTCGACATCTGCGGCGACGGCTTGAAGGCGAGCTGCGAGGGCACCTCGATAACAGGCGCAGTGAGCCGGCGGCCGTCCTGGTTGAAGGGCACGCGCGCGAGGAAGGCGTCGAGCTCGGCGGCGTCTTGCGCGAGACCCTCGTATCTGTCCCATTCGTGCCCAGGCCGGATGTTCTGGCTCTCGCGATATTTCTCCATCTGCGCGACCGTCATCAGGCCGGCGTGATTGTCTTTGTGGCCCTGGAACGGCAGGCCAACGCCCTTGATGGTGTAGGCGATGAAGCAGACCGGGCGATCGTGATCGATCTGTTCGAACGCCTCCAGCATGCTCGCCATGTCATGGCCGCCGAGGTTCGACATCAGCGCAAGCAGTTCGTCGTCGCTGCGCTTGTCGATCAGTTGCGTGATAGGTCCCTGATCGCCAATTTCATCATGCAAATGCTTGCGGAACGCCGCGCCGCCCTGAAAACACAGTGCGGCGTAGAGCGCGTTCGGGCAATTGTCGATCCAGCGCTTCAACGCCTCGCCGCCGGGCTCGGCAAAGGCCTCGCGCATCAGGCGGCCGTATTTCACGATCACCACGTCCCAGCCGAAATTGCGGAACATGGTCTCGAACTTTTCCCAGAGGCCTTCGCGGACGACGGCATCGAGCGACTGGCGGTTATAATCGACCACCCACCAGGTGTTGCGCAGGCCGTGCTTCCAGCCTTCGGCGAGCGCCTCGAAAATGTTGCCCTCGTCCATCTCGGCATCGCCGACCAGGGCAATCATCCGCCCTTCGCGGCGATCCTTCATCCAGCCATGCGCCTTGACGTAGTCCTGCACCAGCGAGGCGAACAGCGTCTGCGCGACGCCGAGGCCGACCGAGCCGGTGGAGAAATCGACGTCGTCGACGTCCTTGGTGCGGGAGGGATAGGACTGCGCGCCCTTGAAGCCGCGGAAATTCTCCAGCTTCTCGCGGGTCTGCCGGCCGAACAGGTACTGGATGGCGTGGAACACCGGGCTCGCATGCGGCTTCACCGCGACGCGATCCTCGGGCCGCAACACATAAAAATACAGCGCCGACATGATGGTGGCGAGCGAAGCCGACGAGGCCTGGTGGCCGCCGACCTTCAGGCCGTCCGAGCTGGTGCGGATGTGGTTGGCGTGATGGATCGTCCATGACGACAGCCACAGCGCCTTGCGGGCCAGCGCGGTCAATGTGTCGAGACGGGCGGTATCAACGGGCATGGCAATGCTCCCGGAAACAAGGCCTCGATCATACCCCTGCCGGCTGCGCCAAATTTCTCAATTTTTCGCGCCATACCCGCGGATATTGGGATACTTTACCAATGGATCGCCAACAAACAGGGGTTTTATCCCAATGCCAGAGCTCGACGCCATCGACCGAAAAATCCTCGCACTGCTCCAGACCGACAGCCGGCTGACCATGCAGGAACTCGCCGACAAGGTCGGGCTGTCGGTCTCGCCCTGCCATCGCCGGGTCAAACTCTTGGAGGAGCGCGGCGTCATCTCGCGCTACATCGCGACCGTCGACCAGAAGGCGTTAGGGCTGCATGTCAGCGTCTTCATCTCGATCAAGCTGGCGCGGCAGAAGGAGGAGGATCTCAACCGCTTCGCGCGCGCGATCTCGAAATGGGACGAGGTGCTGGAGTGCTATCTGATGACCGGCAACCGCGACTATCTGCTGCGCGTGGTCGCCGCCGATCTCGCCTCCTACGAAACCTTCCTGAAGACCAAGCTGACCCGGCTCGACGGCATCGCTTCGATCGAGTCCAGTTTTGCGCTCAGCCAGGTGAAATATTCGATCGCGCTGCCGGTGTGACGGCTGACCCGGCCGCCGCTGTCACATGGCCGCAATAAACCCCGCCGATGGTCACGGGCGACAGGCACCCCCGCCGAAAAGAGAGCCCCATGACCGCATCCGACCGCACCCCTGAAATGGCCAAACGCGAGCGCATCATCCGAGAAATGACCGACGATCTCGACGAAGAGCTGGAGATGGAGCTGGATGACAGCAGGCTCGACGAGCTGCTGGACGAGACCGACACGCTCCGCCCGACGGTCGATCGGAGGCTCTATTTCCGGGAGTTGCTGCGGCTCCAGGGCGAGCTGGTCAAGCTGCAGGACTGGGTGCAGAGCGAAAAGAAGAAGGTCGTGGTGCTGTTCGAGGGCCGCGATTCCGCCGGCAAGGGCGGCGTCATCAAGCGCATCACCCAGCGCCTCAATCCCCGCATCTGCCGCGTCGCGGCGCTCCCCGCCCCGAGCGAGCGCGAGCGCACGCAATGGTATTTCCAGCGCTACGTCGCGCATTTGCCGGCCGGCGGCGAGATGGTGCTGTTCGATCGCAGCTGGTACAACCGCGCCGGCGTCGAGCGCGTGATGGGCTTCTGCACCGATGAGCAGTACCAGGAATTCTTCCAGTCGGTGCCCGAATTCGAGCGGATGCTGATCCGCTCGGGCACCATCCTGATCAAATACTGGTTCTCGATCACGGACGACACGCAGCAGTTCCGCTTTACCATGCGCATCCGGGATCCGCTGAAGCAATGGAAACTGAGCCCGATGGACGTCGAGGCCCGCAGCCGCTGGGAAGCGTATACCAAGGCCAAGGAGACGATGCTGGAGCACACGCATCTGCCGGATTCGCCGTGGTGGATCGTCGATGCCGTCGACAAGAAGCGCGCACGGCTCAACTGCATCTCGCATCTTCTGAGCCAGATGCCCTACCAGGAAGTCGAGCGCGCGCCGGTGGTGCTGCCGCCGCGCGTCCGCAATCCGGACTATCACCGCGGGCCGATTCCGGCGGAGATGAACGTGCCTTCGAAATATTGACGAAGGGGTGCCGAAATGGGCGTGCTCGGCCTGCATGGTTCGAGACGCCCGCATTGCGGGCTCCTCACCATGAGGGATTGGCATTTCGTCGCAAATCAAATCCTCATCCTGAGGAGCCCGCAAAGCGGGCGTCTCGAAGGATGGCCACAAGGAGACTCCCGACCAGCGATCATCGCCACGGCTGCACGATGATCTTGGTGTGGGCTTCAGGGTTGGCGAGGTCGGCGAAGGCTTTTGCGACGCCGTCGATGCCGATCTCGGCCGTCACCATCGCTGCGGCATCTACCTGCCCTTCCGCGATCAGGCGCAGTGAGGCCGCGAATTCGTCCGGCGCGTAGCCGAGCACATACTGGACGTTGAGCTCCTTCATGATGCCGAGCATGGGCTCGCTTCTGTCGGTCTCCATGCAGACGCCGACGACGACGACCCTGGCATCGCGCGGCGCGCCCTCGAACACCTGCTGCAACAGACCGGGCACGCCGACGCATTCGAAGATGATCGCGGGCTTCAGCGCGGGCAGCATCGCCTGGAACGGCGGCCGCGCCGCCCTCTCCGCGTCCGACATCTGCGCGTGCTCGGCCCAGGTCGCGTAGGGCTGTGACACCCTAGGATCGACGACGATATCGGCGCCGAGTTTTGCCGCAAGCGCGCGCCGCGCCGGCGAATAGTCGGCGGCGATGATCGGATGCAGGCCCTTGATCCTGAGCGCGGCAATCACCGCGAGCCCGACCGGTCCGCAGCCGATCACGAGCGGCACCTCGCCGCCTCGAATGTTGGCCTTGGCTACAGCATGAACGCCGACCGCGAGCGGTTCGGTAAGGGCGGCATGTTCCGGCGCGAGACCATTGGGCACTTCGAGCAGCAGCCCCTCGCTGAGCAGCATCGCCTCGGCGTAGCCTCCGACATTGTCGTTGGAATAGCCGATGCCTTCGATGCCCTGCGGCGTCACGAGAGCCGGCAGCGAGCAGACGTGTGTGCCGGGCTTGAGCTTGCGCGTTGTGCCGGAACCGTAATCGACGATCTCGCAGCAGAACTCGTGGCCGAACACGACGTCGCGAGCGAGATCCATCGGCTTGCGCCCGGTCTTCCGCGCCATCTCCACCATGCGATGAGCGTGCTGGCGCGCGTGCAAATCGGAGCCGCAGATGCCGCAGGCGAGCGTCTTGACCAGCACCTGGCCGGGGCCCGGCTTCGGCTCGGCCATCCGGTCGACGACAATCTCACCGTTCCTGAAGATCGCAGCGCGCATCCGGCTCCTCCCTTGTTGTTGGAGCCATTGATAGCACGAAGCGGCGTGCGTGATATTGCGTCAGGCGTTCGGCGAACGCTCTTCCAGGATCAGGAGCTGGGCGCGGCGGATGCGCTCGCGATGGGCGATGTAGAGGCCGCTGGCGACGATGAAGGCCGCGCCGGCGATGGTCCAGACGTCGGGCAACTCGCCGAAGATGAAGAAGCCCAAAATGCTGACCCAGAGCAATTGCGTGTAGGAGAACGGCGCAAGCACCGAGGCATCGCCATAGCGATAGGCGAGTACGACGATCCACTGGCCCACTGTGGACGCGACGCCGATCACGATGCCGAGCCCGATCGCGGTCCAACCCGGCGTGACCCAGACGAACGGCACCATCACGGTGAGGATCGCAACACCGGTGAGCGCGGAATAGGCCATCGTGGTGACGACCGCTTCCCGCCCGCTGATCATGCGCGTCAGGATCAGCGCGGCGGCCCAGCAGAACGCCGAGATGATCGGGAAGACCGCGGCGACGTGAAACGCGCTCGAGCCCGGCCGCAGGATAATCAACACGCCCATCAAGCCGATCGCCGTCGCGATCCAGCGGCGCATGCCGACCTTCTCGCTCAGGAAGATGATCGACAGCGCAGTGACGAACAGCGGCGACACGAAGCCAGTGGCGGAGGCTTCCGCGATCGGCAGGAAGCCCAGGCCGGTGATGAAGAATAGCGAGGAGCCAAGCAGTGCGGCACCGCGCATCAGTTGCAAACCGAGCCGCTCGGTATGCATCGCATAGAGCGGCGAGCGCGGCAGCATCACCGGCGTGAACATCAGCGCGAACGTCACGAAGCGGATCCAGGTGATTTCGATCGAAGGCAGGCTCGTCGACAGATATTTCGCGGTGACGTCGGAGCAGCCGAGGAACACTGTCGACAACAGCACCAGCGCAATGCCCTTGAAGGGATGATCGACGCGCGCGGGTGCACGGCGGCCAACGTTCTTCTTCTCGGGCATGGGCACGGAAATACTGTCGAGCCTTGCGGCTGCGGCGGGCGGCGGTGTCACGGCTGGAACCTAGGAAAGGCGAATCGGGAATGGTCGTAAAAAACGATAATTGCGACGCTTTCACAACTTCTGAAAACAGGATGCCGATATGCGCTCACGTCCGCGTGCGTCAAGACTCCATTAATAATAGGCTTTTGTGCACTACAGCATAGGCAGGCCGCGCGGCTTCGGACCGCGCGGAAACGCCGCATCGAGCGCCGCAATCTCGTCTTTCGTCAGCACGAGATCGCCGGCCGCTGCATTTTCGCCGGCATGTTCCGCGGACGACGCCTTCGGAATCGCGAACACCGTAGTTGCACGGGTGAGGAAGCTCAGCGCGACCTGGCGCGGCGTCGCGCGACGCGCCTCCGCGATGCGCGCGAGCACGGAGCCGCCCTTGCTGTTGCTCGTAGGGAAATCGTCGTGGCCGAACGGCGAATAGGCGACCACGGCGACACCATGCTGTTCGCACCACGGGATCACCGCATGCTCGATCGCGCGTTCCCTCAGATGATAGAGCACCTGATTGCAGGCGATGCGGTCTTCGCCGGCAACGTCGAGCATCTCGTCGAGATCATCGGCGTCGAAATTGGATACGCCCCAGGACTTGATCTTGCCGGCCTTCACCAGATCCTCGAACGCGGCGACGGTGTCCTCCGGCGGATACGAGCCGCGCCAATGCAGCAGATAGCAATCGAGCCGATCCGTCTTCAGCCGCTTCAGCGAGCGCTCACAGGCGGTGATGGTTCCGCCGCGCGAGGCGTTGCTCGGCAGCACCTTTGACACCAGGAACACCTCGTCGCGTCGTCCCGTGATCGCATCGGCAATGACGAGCTCGGCATCGCCATACATCTCGGCGGTGTCGATGTGGGTCATGCCGAGATCAAGCCCGCGCTGAAGCGCCGCGATCGCACGCTTGCGATCGCCATGGTCGAGATACCAGGTGCCCTGCCCAATGACGGAGACGTTGGCGCCAGCCTGGCCGAAGGGATTCGATTTCATTGTCTTCTCCGATACCGATCTCTCGCTCAAACAACCACCACTGAGCTCAAGAGTTCAGTCCGCTGATATCCGCGACCAGCACGCTGCCCGTCGCCGATTCCGTAATGTAGAGACGATCCCTGCTTGCGCCACCGATCGCGACATTGGTGCAGTTCGGCCCCGCACACGACTTCATCCGCGCGATCAGCTCGCCGTTCGGCGCGAACACGAAGACATAGCCGAGCGAAGCGTGACCGACGAACAGGCGGCCCTTGGCATCCATGGTCATGCCGTCGGGCCCGCTGGTGCCGAACAGCGAGCAGAAGCGGCCGACCTTCGACACGCTGCCGTCCTGCATGAACGGCAGCCGCCACACTGCGTTGTCGCGCGTCATCGCGACGAACAGCACGGTCTCGGTTGGATCGAGCACCAGGCCATTCGGACTAATACCGGTGTCGATCAGGCAATCGAGCCGGCCGTTCGGCGTCAGGCGAAAAACACGACCGCTCGGATCGTGCAGGCCGGTCTGACCCTGATCGGTGAAATAGATGTCGCCGTTCGAGGCGAGATGCAGGTCATTGCAGCCGCGGAACGATTCCGAATTGCGCGCAGTCAGCACAGGCTTGATGCGGCCAGCCTTGGCGTCGAACTCCATGATGCCGTGCCTGTAGTCGGCGACCAGGATGCGGCCGTCGGCCGCGATCTTCAGCCCGTTCGGCCACCCCTCATATTCGATCGCCAGCGACCACTCGCCATCAGGCGCGATGCGGAAGATGCGGCCGAAGGGAATGTCGACGATGTAGAGATTGCCGTCCTTGTCGAACGACGGCCCTTCGATGAAGCTATCGGTCGGCACACCCGGCCGGTTGGCATCGGCCCAATCCGTCCGCACGCCCTTGCGGCGGAATTTGTCGGGCATCGCGGAAAAGAGCTTGGTCTCGATCGGGCGCGGCGGCGTTTCCAGGTACATCATGGTTGTTTTTGTTGTTGTTGATGGGAGAGCGCGGCAACATAGGGCACAATCGCGGGGACGTCGATTGGTGCGGGCGGCATAGCTGCGTACCAGCCCATACCGCACTCGTGTCCCGGACGCGCTGCAACGCCCTTTGCGTTGCTGCGCAGAGCCGGGACCCAGAAAAGCCACAACAAACGTTTGCCAGGTGGGCCCCGGCTCTGCTGCGCACCACTCCGTGCTGCGCAGCGTCCGGGGCACGAGACCCTCTCTTAAAACCCCTACCCCGCCGCGCCGGCGAGCTTGGCCTGCTTCGCCGGCGCCACCTCGGTCGTAGCTATCAGCCGCTTCAGCTCGGGGATGCAGGATCCGCAATTGGTGCCGGCCTTGAGCTTTGCGCCGATCTCGGCGGCCGTGCGCGCACCTGCGGCGATGGTGTCGCAGATGGTGCCGCGGCCGACGCCGAAGCAGGCGCAGACGACAGGGCCGGTCGAGGCGGCACCTTCGCTGGACTTTCCGGAGAGCAGCATGCGGCGCTGGTCGTCGGTGACATGGTCGGCCACGAACAGGCTCTTCACCACCTCCCAGTCGCCGGCATCATGCGCTGGGCCGACGAACAAGCAGGTTTCGATGCGGTCGCCCGCGAACGACGCGGCGCGGTAGACGCCGCCACCAAAGTCGCGATAGTCGGCGACGTCCTCGCCCGCGACGCTCTCGAGCCAGGCCGGCCAGCGCGACAGATCCGCATTGTCGGCGAAGAGATAGCCGAAGCCGCCGGCGACCGTAACACGGGTCCACATCAGGTTCGACGGCAGATCGAGCCGTTGTCGCGAGAGCGCAAACCCACGAAAGACGTATTCATACGGCACGATCGCGGCCGGTGTTGCCTTCGACTCCGGCTGCCCGGAGAACGGATCGGTGAACGGTGCGACCAGCGCACCGACGCGGCCGTGCGAGGCATTCATCGCGCTCCAGTGGATCGGCGCGAACAGCGTGCCGCGCTGCTGCCGCTCGCTGACGACCGCCTTCAGGATACACTGGCCGTAGTCGGTGGTGACGCGGGCATAGCCGTCATGGCCGATGTTGTATTTGTTGGCGTCATCGGGATGGACCTCGACGAACGGCTCGGGCAGATGCGCGCCGAGCCGCTGGCTGAGCCCCGTGCGCGTCATGGTGTGCCACTGGTCGCGGATGCGCCCGGTGTTGAGGCGCAGGGGCCGCGACGGTCCGGTCTCGCCACGCAGCGCCGGCACTTCCGGGGCAACGAAACGGCCCTTGCCGTCATTGGTGAAGAAGCCGCCCTGCGCGAAGAACCGTTCGCCGGGCGCCTCGCCTTCGCGCGCGGGCCACTGCACGGGCTTCAAGGCGTCGAAGGCCTCGTCGGACAGCGAGGTCAGCGCGCCGATGTCGAAGTCGCGGCTGCCATCGTTCTCGAACGCCGAGAGCGCGGCGTGCTCGCGAAAGATGTCGGCGGCCGATTTGTAGTTGAAGCTGTCGCCGAAGCCGAGACGCTTGGCGGTCTCGCTGAGGATCCACCAATCCGGCCGCGCCTCGCCCGGCGCCGGCAGGAACGAGCGCTGGCGCGAGATGCGGCGCTCGGAGTTGGTCACGGTGCCCGACTTCTCGCCCCAGGCGAGCGCGGGCAGAAGTACGTGCGGGCCGGCATCGACCGTGTCGTTGGAAAGCACGTTCTCGGAGACGACGAACAATTCGAGCTTCTTCAGCGCCTCGCGCACGAAATCCGCGTCGGGCAGCGACACCGCCGGATTGGTGCCCATCACCCACAGCGCCTTGACCTCGCCGCGGTTGATCGCTTCGAATAGCTGCACCGCCTTCAACCCCTCATGGGTGGCGATGCGCGGCGCCTTCCAGAACCGCCGCACGCAGTCGATGTCCGGCGGCGTGAAGTTCATATGCGCGGCGAGCTGGTTGGCGAGGCCGCCGACCTCGCGGCCACCCATCGCGTTGGGCTGGCCGGTAAGCGAGAACGGTGAGGCCCCTGGCTTGCCGATCCGCCCCGTGGCGAGATGGCAATTCAGGATCGCGTTGACCTTGTCAGTGCCCTGCGCCGACTGGTTGACGCCCTGCGAATACAGCGTGACGACGCGCTCGGTGTCACGGAACATCTTGAAGAAGGCGGCGACGTCCTGCTCGGAGAGGCCGGTCGCCAGTGCGGTCGCGGTGACGCTGCCGGCGATGCTGCGCGCGCGCGCCAATGCGTCGTCAAAGCCGGACGTGTTTTGCGCGATGTAGTCCTGATCCAGGGCACCATTGTCGGCGAGGTGAACGAACAGGCCGGAGAACAGCGCCGTGTCGGTGCCGGGCTTGAGGCCGAGGAACAGATCGACGTCGGTCGCGGTGTCGGTGCGGCGCGGATCGATCACGATCATGCGCGCGCCGCGCTCCTGCCGGTTCTTCAGCATGCGCTGGAACAGCACCGGATGGCACCAGGCGGCATTCGAGCCGACGAACACCAGCAGATCGGCCTGGTCGAGATCCTCGTAGCAGCCGGGCACGGTGTCTGCGCCGAAGGCGCGGCGGTGACCGGCGACCGAGGACGACATGCACAGCCGCGAATTGGTGTCGACATTCGCCGTGCCGACAAAGCCTTTCATCAGCTTGTTGGCGACGTAATAGTCCTCGGTGAGAAGCTGGCCGGAGAGATAGAACGCGACCGCGTCGGCGCCGTCGCGGGCGACGATGTGCTGCATGCGGTGGGCGACGTGGTCAATCGCATCGCTCCAGGCGACGCGTTCGAGCACGCCCTTGCAGCGGATCATCGGATAGAGCAGCCGGCTCTCGAGCCCGACGGTCTCGCCGAGCGCGGAGCCCTTGGAGCACAGCCGGCCGAAATTGGCAGGATGGTCGGAATCGCCCGCGATCGCCGCGCCGCCCTTGCCGTCTGGCGTCGCCAGCACGCCGCAGCCGACGCCGCAATAGGGACAGGTCGTCTTGGTGGCGCGGAGCGTGGGATCGATCGCGGTCATATCAGGCTGCTTTCGAGGGACGCGGGAGCGCGCGGCCGAACATCATGTCGGTGCGGATCGCCGCCACCTTGTCGCCGTTGCGGATCAGTTCGAGATACCAGAGCGCATCGACGGTATCGCCGATCAGCACGGCGCCGGTGAGCCGGCCGTCGGCGATGACGAGCTTCTTGTAGGTGCCGCGCCTGCGATCGGTGAGCACGAGGCTCTCGCTGCCCTCCCCGCCCATGAAATCGCCGGCGGAAAACACGCTGACGCCTGATACCTTCAGATTGGTCGAGACCACGCTGCCCTGATAGACCGCGGGACGGCCGGCGAGATGCCGCGCCAGCACGCGCGCCTGCTCGTAGGCAGGCTCGACGAGGCCGTAGCAGGTGCCGCGATGCTCGGCGCATTCGCCGAGCGCGTAGATATCGGGTGACGCCGTCTGCATCTCGTCGTTGACAACGATGCCGCGGTTGACTGCGATGCCGGCGTCCTTTGCGAGCGCAATGTTGGGCCTGATGCCTGCAGCGAAGATCACGGCGTCGGCCTCGATCCGGCTACCGTCAGCGAGCTCGACCCCTTCGACATGGCTCTCGCCATGGATGCGGACCGTGGAGGCATTGAGCAGGATGCGGATGCCCTTGCGCTCGACCAGCGTCTTGAGCAGGTCGGCCGCCGGCGCATCGAGCTGGCGCTCCATCAGCCGGTCCATCAGATGCAACAGCGTCACGGGCGCTCCGGCCTTGGCGAGGCCGTAAGCCGCTTCAAGTCCGAGCAGGCCGCCGCCGACCACGACGACGCGCTTCTTGGCGGCAGCGAGCGTCAGCAGCAGGTCGACGTCGCGGGTGTCGCGGAAGGTGTGCACGCCGGCGAGATCGGCGCCCGGCACGTTGAGCCGCAGCGGCGTCGAGCCGATGGCGAGCACGAGCTTGGAATATTCCATGCTCTCTTCACCTTCGATCTTGAGCTCGCGGCGGCCGGTGTCGATCTCGGTGACGCGATAGCCGTAGCGCACCGTGACACCGCGATGGCGCCACCAGTCGGCCGGCCGGAGCTCGATCTCGTGCGACCCGGTCTCTCCCGCGAGGACGGAGGAGAGCAGCACGCGGTTGTAAGCGAGCCGCGGCTCTTCGCCGATCACGGCGACCGCGTAGCGGCCGAGCGCGGTCTTGGCGAGTTCGTCGACCAGACGCGCGGCCGCCATACCGTTACCGACGATGACCAGCGGTTCACTCACAAGACATCTCCTATTCGGCAGCCTGCGACTGTGCGCCGTAGGCCTCGGAAATCATGTAGCCGGACAACACGCCGTAGGCGTCAGTCCAGGCGTTGGCGAGTTCGGGCGTCCAGGCTTCGCCAAGGCCCTTTTCCAGGGTCCACAGCAAGGTCGCGCCAACCACGGGATAATGCTCGGCCTTGGCGCCATAGGCGACGTGACGCTTCGCGAGCGCCGAGGCCGCGGGAAGAATCGAGTCCAGGTTCGACAGGCCACCGACAACGGCGGCGAGCATGCCCATCAGCTTCTTGCGCTGCTCGGTCATGTCCTCGGGAAACATCGCGCGCACGGATGGCGCCACCTCGAACAGGCGATCGTAGAACAGCACCGCGGCCTGCGCGGAAATCGGCGCGACCTTGGCAAAGCTCTGTTGGACGAGGGTGATCTGTTCTGGCGTCATGATGTTCTCCTGCCTGTTGGGTTTGCCTTGGTGCGCGCCATTGCGAACCAGGTTCATGGTCAAACTGTCGGGCAATGCTTCTCCCCGCGTACGGAGAGAAGCGAGATTCGTACCAACTCTCTATCTCGAACACGATCTTGCCGGAAAACCGCTACGCACTTTTCCGGATCATGCTCACACGCGCGCTCCGGCGAGGCTTGACGCGCCCTCACCCTGCGGGCTGCGACGCAGATAAAACCACCAGGTCAGCGCGAGACAGGAGGCGTAGAAGCCGAGATAGATCGCGAGCGCGAGCTGCGGCCCTCCGGTCAACGCGATCGACTTGCCGAACCCGGTCGGGATCAGATAGCCGCCGACGGCGCCGACCGCGCCGATGAAGCCAACCGCAGCACCGCTCTCGATGCTCGCCGTCTTCAAGGCGACCGCGCGCTCCGCATCGCCCTTGCCGCGCACCCTGAACAAATTCTGCTCGCGGAAGATCGACGGGATCATGCGGTAGGTCGAGCCGTTGCCGATGCCCGTCGTGACGAACAGGACCAGGAACATCGACAGGAAGCCGATGAAATCCTTATGCCCGACGAAGTAGAGCACGCCGACCGTTGCACCCGCCATCACAATGAAATTCCAGAACGTGATGACCGAGCCGCCGATCTTGTCGGCAAGCCAGCCGCCGAGCGGTCGCGACAGCGAGCCGACCAGCGGCCCCAGGAACGCGATCGCAATCGTGACTTGCGGGAACTGGGTCTTGATCAGCAGCGGAAATGCGGCCGAGTAGCCGATGAAGGAGCCGAACGTGCCGATATAGAGATAGGCCATGATCCAGGTGTGCTTGCGCTTGACCACCGCGAGCTGGTTCTTGATCGACGACTTGGCCGTGGTCAGGTTGTTCATGAAGAACACTGCGCCGAACACCGCGATCGCGATCGGCAGCACCCACATCAGGCCGGCATTCTGGAGGAAGATGCCGTCGACGGGCGTTGCCTGGAACAGGTTGATGACGGCGAGCGTCATCAGGATCGGGGTCAGGAGCTGCACGCTGGAGACGCCGATATTGCCGCCGGCCGCGTTCAAGCCCAGCGCCCACCCCTTCATCCGGTCAGGAAAGAAGAAGGAGATGTTGGTCATGCTGGACGCAAAATTGCCGCCGCCAAGGCCGGCGGTCGAGGCAATCAGCAGCATCAGCCAGAACGGCGTGTCGGGCTGGCTCACGAAATAGGCGAGCGAGAGCGTCGGAATGAACAGGATCGCCGCACTGAAGATGGTCCAGTTGCGACCGCCGAAGGTCGTCACCGCGAAGGTGTAGGGAAAGCGCATCAACGCGCCGATCAGCCCGGGCACCGCGACGAGCTGGAACAGCTGGTCGGTGGTGTAGTGGAAGCCCGCCTGCGGCAGCTTGGTGGTGACGATGCTCCAGATCAGCCAGACCGAGAAGCCGATATGCTCGGCCACGATCGACCAGATCAGGTTGCGTCGCGCGATAGTCTTGCCAGTCGCATTCCAGAACGCCTCATCTTCGGGGCGCCAGTCTGAAATCCAAGTGGAGTTCAGAGTTGGATTCTTCGTCATTGAGTATCCCTTCTAGGCTCACCGCTGCGTCGTTGCAGGCTCAGCCTCCAGGCAAGGAGGCGCGCGCCGAGGCCAAGCCCCGGTGGCGAGTTCACGATGCTGATTGATGATGTTGAGGGACGTCGTCGTTGGCGTCGCAGTTGGCAATTCAATTTCCGTGCCAACTGCGCGCATTCGGGAAATGCAGGGAAATTCAGAGGCTTATTCGAATGGCCCGAAATTTTTGCAGGGCTCCATTCGCACGCAAATTTTGCGATACGCTCAATCCTTGTGCGCCGCACAAGGATTGAGCTTGGTGTCTGTTATTTGTGCGGGCGCTTGTGTGAACGACGCATTTACGCGGCTTCGACGAAGCGATGACGCTCATAGAGGAATTCAAGCACGCGCTGCCGGCACTTCAAGTAAGTGGCATTGGTCGCGAGCTCGAGCCGCTTGCGCGGGCGCGCCAGCGGCACCTCCAGCACCTCGCCGATGCGCGCGCTCGGCCCGTTCGTCATCATGACGATGCGGTCGGACAGCAGCACGGCCTCGTCGACGTCGTGGGTAATCATCAAAATGGTGTTGCCGAGCTTCTGATGCAGCGCCATCACCGAGTCCTGCAAATGCGCGCGGGTCAGCGCGTCGAGCGCGCCGAAAGGCTCGTCGAGCAGCAACACTTTCGGCTCCATCGCGAGCGCGCGGGCAATGCCGACGCGCTGCTTCATGCCGCCGGAGATTTCCGAGGGCCGCTTGTCCTTGGCATGGGCCATCTGCACGAGGTTGAGATTGTGCATCACCCAGGCGTCGCGTTCGGCGCGCTTCTTGGTTTTGGCGAAGACCTTGTCGACGCCGAGCCTGACGTTCTCGTACACGGTCAGCCACGGCAACAGGCTATGGTTCTGGAACACCACCGCGCGATCCGGCCCCGGTGAGTTCACCTCGCGGTTCTCCAGGAGCACGCCACCGGTGGTGGCGACGGTCAGGCCTGCGATGATGTTGAGAAGGGTCGACTTGCCGCAACCGGAATGGCCGATGATCGAGACATATTCACCTTTCTCGATCGTCAGGTTGATATCCTTGAGCACCTCCGTCGAGGCAGCGCCGCGGGTAAAGATCTTGTCGATGTGGTCGAGCTTCAGATAAGCGGTCATGTGCTTCCCCTTTAGTTCAGCGCGGTGCCGCGGGTGACGATCTTGCCGACGCCCGCGATCAGGCGGTCGAGCACGAAGCCGATGATGCCGACATAGAACAGCGCCAGGATGATCTCGCTGATATGCGAGGAGTTCCAGGCGTCCCAGATGAAGAACCCGATGCCGACGCCGCCGATCAGCATTTCCGCGGCCACGATCGCGAGCCACGACAGGCCGATGCCGATGCGAAGCCCCGTGAAGATGTAGGGCGCGGCGGCCGGGATCATGATCTTGGCGAAGAACTCGAGCGGATTGAGCTGCACCACCGCCGCGACGTTGCGGTAATCCTGCGGGATGTTGCGGACGCCGACCGCGGTGTTGATGATGATCGGCCAGATCGAGGTGATGAAGATGACGAAGATCGCCGAGGGCTGGCCGTCGCGGAACGCCGCGAGCGACAGCGGCAGCCAGGCCAGCGGCGGGATGGTGCGCAAGACCTGGAACAGCGGATCGAGCCCTCGCATGGCCCAGACCGACTGGCCGACCAGGACGCCGAGCGCAATGCCGGCGATGGCGGAGAGCGAATAGCCGAGTGCGACGCGCTGGAGACTGGCGGAGAGATGCCAGAACAGACCCTTGTCGATGCCGCCATGATCGAAGAACGGATCGAGGATCAGTTCCTTGGTGTCCTTGAAGACTTTTGACGGCGGCGGCAGCGCCGAGCCGGCGCGACGGCAGACCAGCTCCCACACCAGAAGCAAGAGCGCGATCACGACCAGCGGGGGGATTACGCGCACGGCGGTCTCCCGCGCCATCCGCGCGTATGTCTCGCTCCGCGGCGGCCGCTTCGGTGTCATCGCGACGACCGGCGCGGCCATGCCAGCGGGCCTTGCGGTCTCAATGTCCATCTTCGTGGCAGGCATGTTCATCGCAATATCTCTCCGGCTTCAAAAGACGATGCGGCCGCCCGAAGGCGGCCGCTGGCTCCATCAGACTTCGACGCGCTTGATCGCGAGCGACTTCAGATAGGCGGCCGGATTTTCGGGATCGAACACCTTGCCATCGAAGAAGGTCTCCTTGCCGCGCGAAGGGGAGGCCGGGATGTCGGAGCTTGCGACGCCGAGCGTCTTGGCCGCGTCGCGCCACATGTCTTCGCGGTTGACCTTGGCAATGAGCGCCTTGGTATCGAAATTCACCTCGTACTTGCCCCAGCGGATGTCCTCGGTGAGGAACCAGAGGTCGTGGCTCTGGAAGGGATAGGAGGCGAAGTCGCGCCAATACTTCATGATGTGCGGCGAGTTCTCGACCATCTTGCCGGGAAGGCCATAGTCGAACTTGCCGGCGGTGCGGTCGAGCACGTCTTCGACCGGGCAGTTCATCCACTGCCGCTTGCCCATGATCGCGGCGAGCTCGGGCTTGTTCTCGGCCTTGTCGGACCACTGCTGCGCTTCCATCACCGCCATCAGCAAAGCCTTTGCCGCCTTTGGATATTTGTCGACGAAGGCGGCGCGCATGCCGAAGGATTTTTCCGGGTGCTTGTTCCAGAGCTCGCCGGTCGTGACCGCAGTGTAGCCGATATTCTGGTGGATCAGCTGCAGGTTCCAGGGCTCGCCGACACAGAAGCAGTCCATCGTGCCGACCTTCATGTTGGCCACCATCTGCGCCGGTGGCACCACGATGGTCTCGATGTCCTTGTCCGGATCAATGCCGCCAGCGGCGAGCCAGTAGCGGATCCAGAGGTCATGGGTGCCGCCGGGGAAGGTCATCGCGGCCTTCACGGCCTTGCCCGAGGCCTTCTTCTTCTCCAGCGCCGCCTTGAAGGGCGATGCATCAACGCCGAGCTTCAGGTCGGCATATTCGTTGGCGACGGAGATGCACTGGCTGTCGAGATTGAGCCGCGCCAGGATGTACATCGGGGTCGGCTGGTTGTTCTGCGTCACCTTGCCGGCCGAGATCAGATACGGCATCGGGGTCAGGATATGCGCACCGTCGATGCCGTTGCCTTCGGAGCCGAGCACGAGATTGTCGCGCGTGGTGCCCCAGGAGGCCTGCTTCTGCACGTCGGTGTCGGGCATTCCGTATTTGGCGAATAGGCCCTTGTCCTTGGCGACGAACAAGGGGCCGGCATCGCTCAACGCGATGAAGCCGAGCTTGGCGCCCTTGACCTCGGGGCCGGCGTCCTGCGCGAAGGCGCCGGCTGGGAAATTCAGTTTTGCGGCGGCGAGGAGGGCGGCGGTCGAGCCGGCAGCCTTCAACAATTGACGGCGGCTCAGGCCGGTCGTTTCCGAGGGCCGGCGGGTGCGCTTGGTCATAGGCGGTATCGTCCTTTGCGTCGTTGCAGAATGATTGCGTCAGTGCACACGAGCAGCCCGTCCGTCCGGCGACGCCTGAAGCAGCGCATGCGAACGCGCGACGGGGAGACCCCCGTCTGGTGGCGTCGGCAATTCGGATGAGAAGTCTCGCGGGACGGCTTCAATGGCGTCGGTCCGGAACTATTCAAGCTTCATGCCAAGCCAGCCATCGATAAAATCCCTATATATTCAATTTGTTACGGCTGCCGCGCCAGTCTGTCGCAGGCGCACTGCGCACGCCAAATTCGCGCCCTGCTTATTATTTGTGCGGCGCACAAACAATAAGCAGTCGCCTAAGCAAAGGGCCGCGAAGCTCGCAAAACTCAGAGCTGGGAGAGCGTCATCTATTTGATTTTGCTTGCTTTTTCAAATTCCTCTGTACGGCACGCAACTTGCATCTCCGTCTGGGTCAACGAAGACTGCGGCTTGCCGCACTGATGCAGGCGCTGGCGGCTGCATCCCGGAAGCTCAACTGCTTCGCGGCCCTTCTCGGCTCGGTCGTCGTGACGCGATTCCCAGGCTTCCCAAATCTTTCCAAGCCCTCGTGCGCGGCGAACAGCCCGCACGGCCAATGACGTTCAATCGCTCTCGCAGAAGGGCGAGATCTCTCTAACGAAGCAAAAGGAACCATTGATGTCGTATCTCGCGCCTTCGGAATTCGTCACCAAGATGGTGGATGCAGGCGAATCCAAGATCTTCATGTCCACCCGGGATACCATCATCCGGGCCTACATGGCCGGCGCCATCCTCGCGCTGGCAGCGTGGTTCGCCGTCACGATCAACGTGAACACGGGCCAGCCGCTGGTCGGAGCGCTGCTGTTTCCGGTCGGGTTCGTCATGCTGTACCTGCTGGGCTTCGACCTCTTGACGGGCGTGTTCGTGCTCTCGCCGCTCGCCCTGATCGACAAGCGTCCCGGCGTCACGCTTGGCGGCGTGCTGCGCAACTGGGGTCTCGTCTTCGTCGGCAATTTCGCTGGCGCCTTCACCGTGGCCTTCATGATGGCCTTCGTCACGACATTCGGCTTCACGCAAGACCCCGACAAGGTCGGTGCAGCCATCGGAAACATCGGCGAAGGCCGAACGCTCGGCTATGCCGCGCATGGCGCCGCCGGCATGGCGACGCTGTTCCTGCGCGGAATGCTTTGCAACTGGATGGTCTCGACCGGCGTCGTCGGCGCCATGATCTCGACCTCGGTCTCCGGCAAGGTCATCGCGATGTGGATGCCGATCCTGGTGTTCTTCTACATGGTGTTCGAGCATTCCGTGGTGAACATGTTCCTGTTCCCGTCGGGCCTGATGCTGCACGCGAAATTCTCGATCATGGATTATTTGATCTGGAACGAGATCCCGACCGTGCTCGGCAACCTCGTAGGCGGCCTCGCCTTCACCGGCATGACCCTCTACGCCACGCACGTCATGACCCTGCCGAAGCGCCAGGCCGGCAAGGCCACGCCGCCCCGCGTTGCGGCCTGATCGAATACGTCTCGACAGCGGAGCCTCGCCCGACCAGGGTGAGGCTCCCTTCGCCTGGTGATGACGATGTCCCGCGGACTCCTGATCTCGGTCGGCCAGCATTCCGACAAGGGTCGCAAACCCATCAACCAGGATTTTCACGGCGTCCTCGTTCCGGACGAGCCGATGCTCAGCCTGAAGGGGATTGCGGCCGTTCTCGCCGACGGCATCTCGAGCAGCACGGTGAGCCAGATCGCCAGCGAGTCGGCGGTCAAGAGCTTCCTGATGGACTATTACTGCACGTCGGAATCCTGGACGGTGAAGACCTCCGCCCGCCGCGTGCTGGATGCGACCAATTCCTGGCTGCACGCGCAGACGCGCAAGAGCCAATATGCCTATGACCGCGACAAGGGCTATGTCTGCACGCTGAGCGCCATGGTCATCAAGGCGACCACCGCGCACATCTTCCATGTCGGAGATTGCCGCGTCTACCGCGTGGCCGGCAAGGCGCTCGAGCAGCTAACCGACGATCACCGGATCATCGTGTCGTCGGAGCAGACCTATCTCGGCCGTGCGCTCGGCATCAATCCGCAGCTCGAGATCGACTACCAGAGTTTCGAGATCGAGGCCGGCGACACCTTCCTCCTGGCAACCGACGGCGCCTACGAATTCGTCGACCCGCGTTTCATCACGAGCGCGCTCAACGAGCATGCAGCCGAGCTCGACGGAGCGGCAAAGGCGATCGTCGAGGAAGCCTACCGGCGCGGCAGCGACGACAACATCACGGTCCAGATCCTCCGCATCGATGCGGTGCCGCAGCGCGAGCCGGCCGGCATCTTCAACCAGACCTCCCAGCTGCCGCTTCCCCCGCTGCCGGAGCCGCGGGCAATCTTCGACGGCTACAGGATCGTCCGGGAGATCCACGGCAGCAGCCGCAGTCATATCTACCTTGCCGTTGACGCAGTGACCGAGGAGCCGGTCGCGCTGAAGCTTCCGTCGATCGATTTGCGCGACAATGCCGCCTATCTGAAGCGATTCCTGATGGAGGAGTGGATCGCGCGCCGGATCGACAGCCCGCATGTGCTGAAGCCGCTGTCACAGTCGAGACGTCGCAGCTACCTCTACGTCGCGACCGAATTCATCGAAGGGCAGACCTTGCGGCAGTGGATGACGGACAATCCACGCCCCGATCTCGAAACCGTCCGCGGACTGGTCGAGCAGATCGCCGCGGGCCTGCGCGCCTTCCACCGCATGGAGATGCTGCATCAGGACCTCAGGCCCGACAACATCCTGATCGACAAGACCGGCACCGCGAAGATCATCGACTTTGGATCAGTCAGGGTGGCAGGCGTCGCGGAGGCCGCGCCGCAGGACGAGGCCGACGAAATTCTGGGAACGGTCCAGTACACGGCGCCGGAATATTTTCTTGGGCAAGGCGGCTCGCCGCGCTCCGACATGTTTTCGCTCGCCGTGATCTGCTACCAGATGCTGACGGGAAAGCTTCCCTACGGCACCCAAATCGCCAAGATCCGGCGCAAGGCGGACGTGAGGAGGCTCAAGTATCGCCCGGCCGACGACGACCGCAACGTGCCTGCGTGGGTCGATGGCGCACTCCGGCGCGCGCTCCATCCGGATCCCTACAAGCGGCACGAGGACCTCTCCGAATTCGTCTTCGAACTTCGTTCGCCCAATCCGGCCTATCTCGATACGCGGATCACGCCCCTGCTGGAGCGCAGCCCCCTGATGTTCTGGAAATTGACCACGGCGGCGCTCGCCTGCGTCGTCGTCGTCCTGCTTGCTCTGCTACACGCGCGCTGATCAAGGGTGTAGCCACGCAAGGCTCACCACGTGATGAGTGGAGAACGATGCAGCCAGGTATCGGCGCGCACCTGATCCAGCACGAATTTCGCAACGTCTTCGCGAGCTATGCTGCCGCCATGGAAGCCCGAAAGATCCGTCAGGGCCCGGACCGAGCTGCGGCCGGGCTTGTTGTTCAGGATCGAGGGGCGAACGAGGACCCAGTCCAGCCCGCTCTCTCTGACGATCGCTTCCTGCCGGTTCTTGTCGGCGTACACCTTCTTCAGGAGAAGCGGAAAGATCACATTGTCCGCGATAAAGCCGCCGTGCCCGGCACTGTCGCCGGCGCCCATTCCCGTGATGCAAACCAGCCGCGAGACCTGCTCGGCCTTCATCGCGCTCACGAGCGCGCGCGTCGCGGTCGAGAGAAGCGTCACCTCGCGGAACGGGCTTACCGGTGTACCCAGCGCACTGACGACGGCGTCACGGCCTTTGAGGGCTTCGCGCAAGACTGTTTCATCGCGGGCGTCTCCGACGATGAGCTTCGCCCCCGTGATGCCACTTGCCTTCTCGGCGGAACGCACCAGCACGGTGACGTCGTACCCTCGCGCCACCGCCCGGTTGACGATCAGGCGACCGGTGGCACCGGTCGCTCCAAGCACCAATATCTTCGTTGCGCCGTCCGGATCCGCCGGAACAGTGGCGGTTGAAGAGATCATGACAGGATTCCTCGTTGTCGTGATTGGGACCTGCCCGTGCCGTCAGGCAGAGGCCGCGATCTCGGAGACGAAGTCGCGATAGGAGCGCAGGGGACGGCCCAAGAGCGCGGTCAGGCGCGCGACGTCGCCGGCCTCGGGGATCATTCCCTCGGTGAGGAAACGCTCGCTCATCAGCCGCATATCGAAAGCCATCCAGCTCGGCATAAACTGCCTGAGGTTCTTCTCGAAGCCGGCGGTATCGTCGCCGGGATAGGCAATCGTGCGACCCAGCACCTCGGACCAGATTGCGGCGGCTTTCGCGCCGGTCAGCGTATCAGGGCCGACCAGATTGATGCGGTCGAGCGGAAGCGGCGCTGCGGCTCGCTCACGACGGATGAGCTCGAGGGCCGCGATCTCGCCGATGTCGCGCGCATCGATCATGGCAAGCCCCCTGCTCCCGATCGGCATCGGATAGATGCCGTATCCGGTCACCACGTCCTTGATCGTGGCATCGTTGTTCATGAAGTACGCCGGGCGCAGGATGGTGGCGTTGAAGCCCATCTGCTCGATCATCCGCTCGACGCCGAACTTGCCGGCAAAGTGCGGCACGTTGACGTAGCGATCACTGTGGATCACCGAGAGGTAGACGACCCGCTCGACGCCGGCCTCGCGAGCCAGGTTGAGCGCGATCAGCGCCTGGGTGAATTCATCTGCGACCACTGCGTTGAGCAGAAACAGGGTCGAGACGCCTGTGAACGCGTTGCGAAGGGAATCGACGTCGAGCAGGTCGCCACGCACGACGGTGACGCCTGCCGGGAAGTCTGCCTTTGCAGGGTCGCGGGCGAGCGCGCGGACATCGGCGCCGCGCTTGACGAGCTGTTCGACGACGTTGCGGCCGACGGAGCCGGTTGCGCCGGTAACGAGGATGGTCATGGGGATCACTCCGGGTTGGGGTCAGAAGACATCCGGAAATTAGTGATCCACAAATGAACCGATAGCCGCTATATTTGGACATACCGTCTCACTGGTGGAACGAATGGACCTGCTTGCCCTCGCCGATTTCAACCTTGTCGCCCGGCACGGCGGGTTCGGACGGGCCGCACGCGCCACCGGCCGCCCGAAAGCGACCCTGTCCCGCCGGGTGGCGGAGCTCGAGAGCAGCCTCGACTTGCGCCTGTTCGAACGTGGAGCGCGCCTTGAAGCTTACGCAGGAAGGACGGGCGCTTTATGAGCGGACGGGCGCGCTGCTGACGGAGCTCGACGAAACGGCGGCGGCGATCGCTTCGGGTGGGGACAGCCCGCGCGGCAGCTTGCGGATCAGTGCGCCGTTGCTGTTCTCGCAGACTGCGATGGGTAGGCTCGCAGCCAGGTTCGCACTCAGATATCCGGAGGTCCGTCTTGAGGTCACGACGGAAGATCGCTCCGTCGACATGGTGGAGGAAGGGTATGATCTGGTGATCCGGGTCAATCCCGATCCGGACGAAAACCTCGTCGGTCGGATCTTCCTACGCGATCGGCTGGTGGTCGTGGCGAGCCCGGATCTGAAACGACCGAGGGGCAATCTCGCTGTGCCGGCTGTCATGCGCGGAGCGGGCGACCGGAAAGCAACCTGGGACGTGACGGTGCCAAGCGGACAATCGCGCATCGCGGTCGATCCGGTCCTTCGCCTGTCATCGCTGGTCATGGTCCGCGATGCGGTCCGGGCGGGCGTCGGCGCCGCACGGCTCCCGGTGTCACTGGTCAGTAACGACCTCGCTGCCGGCACGCTGGTGCATTGGGGCGATATCGACGGACCAGAGATCGCGTTGTGGACGCTCTATCCATCGCGCCGGCTCTTGAGCGCGCGCGTATCCGCCTTCCTCGAGTTCATGAAGGAAGCCTTTCCGATGGGGACGCCTGACGAGCTGGCGGCCTTTATCGGGCAATGAGAAACGGCGCGCGCCCTAGTAGAGAGCGGTCAGGCCGGCTCCCCGGCCTTCACCCCGAGCGGTTTCGGCGCCATGCCGCCGCCCGGCTTGAGGTGGAATTCGTAGCTCATCAAATGCCACTGCCCGCTTGCCTTGGAGCCGTCGGGCATCGCCGGATCGTTGCGCGGCTCGACCTTGGCGATGAGGTCGTCCTTCACCCCAAACACCACGTCGGAATCGAGATATTTGTCGCCGTCCATGAAGACGTGGGTGATCAGCGGCTCGTAGCCCTTGGCATTGACCAGGAAGTGCACATGCGCCGGTCGCATCGGATGACGCTTGGTCTGCACGATCATCTCGCCGACCGGACCATCGGTCGGGATCGGGTAGCTGCACGGCAAGATGGTGCGGAAGAAAAAGCGGCCGTCGCTATCGGTGATGAAGCGCGCCCGTGCCGAGGCGCCGACCTCGTCATAGTTCGGCTTCTGTGAATCGTAGAAGCCGTCATCGTCGGCATGCCAGACGTCGACGGGGACATTCGCGAGCGGCTTGCCGTTGAGATCGGTGACGCGGCTCTGCACGAACATCCGTTCGCCGGTTTGATTGTTCGGAGAGATGTCGGTGCCGTGCGCCGTCAGCTTGTGCTCGCCGACATAGAACGGGCCGAGCACCGTGGTCTGGGTGGCGCCCTCGCGCTCGCGGTGGTTGACCGCGTCGACCAGCATGGAGACGCCGAGCACATCGGACAGGAGGATGAACTCCTGGCGGGTGTAGGTACATTTCTGGCCAGTGCGGGTCAGGAAATCGATGGCGTATTCCCATTCCTCGAAGGTGAGACCGGTCTTGCTCACGTAATCGTGCAGCGACTTCACCAATTCCTGGAGCAGGAATTTCGCGCGCGGGTTGGGCGTCTGGTCAAAGCTCCGGACGACGGCTTCGGTGAGTTCGGTCTCGTTGAACTGGGTCATGGTGCGTTTGCCTGCGTTTTCTCATTGGCCCGAGGGGCTGCTGGAGGCGTTCCAAGGTGGAGTCTACACCAGTCGGCCGGCCGGCGTTAAGCGCGACGCGCTTTGAATGGGGCCGCCATTTCGGCTATCAACCTTCCGAGAAAAGCTGCCCGGAGGAACTGATGCTCGCCCCCACCCCCGCCTCGCCCGAATCCGTCGGTATGTCCAAGGCCGCGCTCGACCGGGTCGATGCGCATCTGAAGAGCCGGTACATCGATGCCGGCCGCTTCCCGGGCACGCATCTCCTGGTCTATCGCCGTGGCAAGATCGCACACAGCTCGGTCCTGGGTTTTGCCGACGTCGAGCGCAAGCTGCCGGTCCAGAACGACACCATCTACCGCATCTATTCCATGACCAAGCCGCTCACCAGCGTCGCCTTCATGATGCTGGTCGAGCAAGGCCTCGTTGCGATCGATGAGCCCGTCGCCAAATACATTCCGGAATGGAAGGATCTCGGCGTGTTCGTCGCCGGCACCGCGCCTTCCTTCCTGACCCGGCCGCCGACCCGGCCGATGCTGATCGTGGACCTCCTGCGCCACACCTCCGGGCTGACTTACGGCTTCCAGCAGCGCTCCAATGTCGATGCCGCCTATCGCACTGAAAAGATCGGCGAGGTCGAGAAGTCAGGCACGCTCCAGACCATGATCGAGAGCCTGGCAAAAATCCCGCTGGAGTTCTCGCCGGGCGAGGCCTGGAACTACTCGGTCTCGACCGACGTGCTCGGCTACCTCATTGGCAAGATCTCCGGGATTCCTTTCGAGCAGTTCCTGAAACAACGGATCCTCGATCCGCTCGGCATGACGGACACCGACTTCCACGTGCCGGTTTCCAAGGCGCACCGGTTCGCCGCCTGCTACTCGGCCGATCCGGGCGGCGGCATGACCTTCCATGCTGGCCAGCGACGCGAGGGCCTGACGCTCCAGGACGATCCAACCAAGAGCTCGTTCCTGTCACCGCCCTCCTTCATCTCGGGCGGCGGCGGGCTGTGCTCGACGACGGCCGACTATCTCACCTTCTGCCGTGCGCTGCTCAACGGCGGCGAGCTCGGCGGTGTCAGGTTGATCGGGCCGAAGACGTTGGCGCTGATGACGGCCAACCACATTCCGGGCGGGCGCTCGCTGCCGGAAGTGTCGCGCTCCCTGTTCTCGGAGGCGACCTATAGCGGCATCGGCTTCGGCCTCGGCTTCGCCGTGACCATGCGCCCGGCGGAGACGCTGGTCGCCGGCAGCCCCGGTGAATACAATTGGGGCGGCGCGGCCACGACTTCGTTCTGGATCGATCCGGCCGAGGAACTGATTGCGATCTTCATGACGCAGGTGCTGCCGTCGAGCGCCTACCCGCTCCGGCGCGAGCTGCGCAGCATGGTCTACGCCGCGATCACCGAGAGCAATCTCTAGGCAAGATGGACCGATCCCGCGGCATCAGAGCCGCGGGATCACGCCCCGCTCATCTCAACATCTCCGGCACGATCAGGCGCGGCAGGAATAGCGAAACCTCGGGCCAGATGATCAGCGCCGCCAGCACCAGCAGCATCGGGATCAGCATGATGGCCGTGTCCTTGAGCGCATAGCGCAACCGTACCCCTGCGATCGAGCAGGCGATCATCAGACACAGGCCATAGGGCGGCGTCACCAACCCGAATGCCAGCGAGACGATCGAGATGATCGCAAACTGCACCGGATGAAGGTCGACCGATTTTGCCAGCGGCTCGAGAACGGTACCGACGATGATGATCGCCGGAATGGCGTCGAGGAAGCAGCCCACCACCAGAAAGCAGAACGCGATGAAGAAGCCGGCCCCGATCGCGCCCATGCCCCAGGTCGAGACGTTGGCCAGCAGTTCCTGCGGAATCTTGTAGTAGGCTAAGAGCCAGCCGAACGCACTTGCGGTGCCCACGCAGAACAGCGCGACCCCGGCTAGACGCCCGGTGTCGAGCAATGCCTTGTAGAGTTCGCGCGCGCCGGTTTCACGGTAGAAGAACGCCGACAGCGCCACGGAATAGAGCACCGCGACGCAGGCGGATTCGGTCGCGGTGAACCATCCGAGCAGGATGCCGCCGACGATGATGAACGGCGTCAGCAGCGCCGGTATCGAGCGCCAGATGGCGCAGCACATCTCCCTCCATGTGTCTTTCGGATAGGTCGGATAGCCGCGGCGCACGGCATAGACATGCACTGTTGCCATCTGCGCGCCGGCGATCAGCAACCCCGGCACGATGCCCGCGAGATACATCGCGGCGATCGAGGTCGAGATCAGTCCGCCCCACACGATCATCAGGATCGAGGGCGGGATGATGACGGCGAGCACGGCCGAGACCGCGGTGATGGCGATGGAGAACGAGAGGTCGTAACCCTCCTTGGTCTGGGCATCGATGAATATCTTGGACTGGCTCGCCGCGTCCGCGGTGGAGGAGCCGGAGATGCCGGCAAAGAACACCGACAGCACGACGTTGATCTGCGCCAGCGATCCCGGCCAGTGCCCGACCATCGAGCGGGACAGCGCGACCAGCCGGTCGGTGATGCCGCCGATGCTCATCAGATTCGCGGTGAGCAGGAAGAACGGCACCGCCAGCAGGATGAATGAATTGTAGGCGTTGAAGGTTTCCTGCGCGAGCATCATCAGCGACAGATGCGGCTCGATCAGCAGGATCGGTACGCAGGCAAGGCCAAGCGCGAAGGCGACCGGCACGCGGATGATGAGCAGGCCGACGAAAGTACCGAACAGGACCATGGCGGCCTGTCCGGCAGAAAGAACATTGCCGCTCATCGGTTTGCCCCAACCAGAATCCGTATCTCGTCGACAATCTGCTCACCGGCAAACACGATCCACGTCGCGCCGGCAACCGGCCAGGCGACGTGGATCAGCCAAAGCGGCAGATCGGCCAGCTCCGAAGTTCTGTTCCAGGCAAAGCGGGTGAACTCGATGCCGGCGGATACGAACACCAGCGCCAGCGCCAGCACGCCGAGCCGCGCCAGAATCCGCACCATGGCTTCGCTTCGGCGTGACAGGTCAGGCCAGACGTCGACTTCAAAATGCTGCGACTCTCTTATGCCGACCATGGCGCCGATCATGATCGTCCAGATAAACAGGAACCGCGCCATTTCCTCGGTCCAGATGTAGGACGGAATCAAAGGCGTGTAGCGCGAGATGATCTGCAACGTGACCGGAATGACCAGAATGCCGACGCAGGCGGCAAGCAGGATTTCCAGCAGTTTGGCATAGGCCGCCGTTGCTCGGCGCCATAGCGACGGGTTCGGTGGCATCGATATCTCGGTCATCACGACTCCGGGGGATCACAATCACGGAATCGGGCAAGCCGTCTGGCTTGCCCCGACTCCCTGTCGCGTGGGCAGCGACAATTCTCAGACGATGTTGATCTTCTCGAAAATGCCTTCCGCGCCGATCTCCTTGGCGTAGGTGGCCATCACGGGGTCGGCGAGTTTCTTCATGGCATCTCGTTCCTCGAACGGGACCCGCTTGAGCTTGCCGGCCTTCTCCAGCGTGTCGAGCTTGACGACCTCCTCGCTCGACTCCAGTTGTCGGCCGTAGTCGCCGGCCTCCTTGCCGGCCTTCATGATCGCGTCCTGCAAATCCTTGGGCAAGGTCTTCAGCGTCTTGACCGAGAAGCAGATCGGTCGGATCGACACGGCGTGCTGGGTCAGGTTGAGATGCGGGGCCACTTCGTAGAACTTCATCGCCTCGACGCCGGCCGCCTCATTCTCGCCGGCCGATATCACGCCGTTCTGTATCGCGTTGTAGATTTCGTTATAGGCGATCACCGTCGGGCTCATGCCGACGGCCGCAAAGGTCTTCGACCAGATCGGCGCGCCTTGTACGCGCACCTTGAGGCCCTTGAGGTCGGCGAGATTCTTGAGCGGCTTGTTGGCGAAGATGTTGCGGATGCCACCGCCGGAATAGCCGATCAGAACGACCTCGGCCTTGGCCGCGACTTCGTCGGCGATTGGCGCCAGGATATTGGCTTCAACGACCTTGTTCATGTGCTCGATGCCCTTGAACACGAAGGGCGCATCGATGAACGGGGCCGCCTTGGCGAAGGTCGACATGTGGGCCGGCGAAACGATGCCGTAATCGACGGCTTTGCCCTGCGACATGTACTCGAAATACTGTTTTTCGAGGCCGAGCGAAGAGTTCCTGTGCAGCGTGAAGTTGATGGGCTTGCCGTAATACTTTTTCACCAGCTCTTCGAACCGGAGCAGTGCCCGATTGAAGGCGTGGTCGTCGTTGAACTGGACCGCGCCGTTCAGCGTGACGGGCGCCTGCGCCCTGAGGATCGACGGCATTCCAATCGCAGCCGCCGCGGTGGTCGCACCGAGCCCAGCGAGAAATGATCTTCGCTTCATCGTCTCCCCTCCCTTTGATGCTCCGGCCCTGTAGCCGGGCCGTGAGCGCAGCCGGCATGCGGCTTGCGAGAGGGAAGCGTATGAAAAACGTCGACGGGACGGAAGTCATTTCGCGTGCGCTGGAGGTACTCTTCGTCGCAGGACCACTCCCGCACGCCCTGCTGCACTGCAACTCACGCCTGGCGCGCGACCAAGCCGCATCGGCGGCCCCCCATTTTCCCAGCGGACGGACGACTTGCGGACCTCTGGGCTGCACCCAGAGATCCGCTAGCCTTCCACCGAAGGCCTAGTGCATATGGCCAATCAAATAGATGCCGCCACCGATCACCAACACGGCCGGGACGGCCCACAAAATTAATACTGGCATTGTCGTCCCTCCTCAGTTTGATGTGCACACCTTGACGGTCTTCATGCCGCTCTCAGCCTCGGTGCGCGATTTGTAGATCGTGCCCGAGGGGCTGACGACGGTCATGGACGAATCCATCGGCTTCTTGTCGACGATCGTGCACTTCTTGGTCTTGACGTCCTGCACGACGTAGAACTCGTCGGCCGCGAACGCCGGCAGGGACAATGCGGCAACCATCAACGCCGCAGTCGCAAGCTTCATCTTCATTTACTTCCTCCTCCAGTTGCCGGGCGTCTCAGTCCGGTCGATCCGCTAACGGGAAAAAATGGCAATTTGTTCCTAACCTCGGGGAACGCCGCCTGCGGTGGGATGTTGGTGCGGCGCTTAGCCTTACGAGGAGGACAATATGAAGAAGCTATTCCTGCTATCCGCGGCGGCCATCCTGATTTCGACCGGCGCTTTCGCACAATCCACCGTTGTGACCACGACCGGAACCGGTCACGCGGCAGCGGTTCAGATCGAGCCGGAGTACCGAACCAGGATCAAATCCTACGTCACCGAGCATCGCATCCGTCCGGTGACGACGAAGGAAAAGATCATCGTCGGCGCGACGGTGCCAAGCGACGTCGAGCTCGAGGCCGTTCCGACCGATTGGGGTCCTTCGCTCACCAAATATCGCTACATCTATTCCGGCGATCGCGTGATGTTGGTGGATCCCGGCTCACGCACGGTCGTTCAGGAAATCGACTGATCAAGGCGTGACTTAGCGCGACCGTCCTGGAGGCGGCCGCGCTCGCGGAGTTCACCGCATGACATCGCATCGCGAGGCCCGGATCGCCGGGCTCAGCCTGGCGGCTGTCTACGCCCTGTGTCTGCTGCTGACCGCCATCAGCATGAGCTAAGGCGCAGGGGCCCCCGGCTGCGCTGCAACATCTCATCTCTGCAACATCTCATCTCTGAACGGCTCGTCGGACGCGAAAATCGTGGCGCAGCGCAAGTCCCACCCGTATGGTCTCCCGAAAATCATAATTCGGCGCCGCTGCGCTGGAACCGGGACGCCCGCGTTTGTCAAAGCTCTCCCTGCCGGTCCGGCTCGCTCTTCTGGTCACCGGAACGATGTTGCCGCTGATCGTCTTCGCTGCGCAATGACGACTTCCAGATCTTCCGCCGCATCGCGCTCGGCTTCGTCGACCAATACGGCAAGGGCGGCCTCGTGCTGATCTCCGATCGCAGCGGTCGGTTGTTGTTTTCCTCCCGCAACGGAGGACACCGCGAGCCTGCCGCCGCGCGGTCATCTCGATATGAAGATCACCAAGGTGCGCACGCACATTCTCGAGGCAAAACTCTCGCAGCCCTTCGCTCATTCGGTCGAAGGGCGACATTGAGGCTGACGGGGCTCCACGGGCTTAAGAGCGAATTCTGCAATCGCTACTTCGCTTCAAACTTCCCATTGCGGCCAACCACAACCGAAGATAGTTCTTGGCGGAGTTTCCCGGAGGAACGATGGCGAGACAGAAGCTATTTCTCGATCACAGCAGCGTTAAGCTCTACAGGGGCCTGAAGGGTAACGTAGAACAACGTTTTCGCGTACACGAAGAAGCAGAACAATCAGATTGAGGGCGGCATGACTGGTTCGACATACGTCGCCTCCCAAACAAGTATCGCACCGGATTAGACATCGAGCCTAGTTATTCCAGCGCTTTTACTACAACTGCGGTCGACCACGCTGAGTACGAGCGCATCGACCGCATGCAGCGAGAGGCGCACAAAGAGGCGCTTCGCCGCGCAATTGACGATGATTATGATTTTGATGCCGCGACGCGTGACAACTACGGTCAACTTTTCCGCAGGCTAGGACGATGGTGGCGGAAAGATTTGGCGCCGAAGCTTTATAGTGAGAGACGGCCGCCATGGGTCAAACGATGACGACAAAGACCCTTCCACTCTATGGCCCCGGATGCCCATCATCAGTCCGCATGCCCTAACCGATCGTCTGCAACGCCGGGAACGTCTCCAGCAGCCAGATGCTCACATTCGAGACCGCGCCGGTGAGAAAGCCGATGCCGGTGATCACCATCAAGACGCCCATGGCGCGCTCGACATTGACGAGGTGCCCTTTCATCCGCGCGAACAGTTTTGAGAACTGCTCGATCATCAGGGCCGCGATCAGGAAGGGGATGCCGAGGCCGGCGGAATAGACCGCGAGCAGGCCGGCGCCCTTCGTCACCGTCGCTTCGGCCGCGGCGACCGAGAGGATCGCGGCGAGGATCGGGCCGATGCAGGGCGTCCAGCCAAACGCGAAGGCGAGCCCCATCACATAAGCGCCCCAGAGGCCGACGGGCTTGGGCGCAGTCAAGCGTCCCTCGCGCATCAACAGGCCGATGCGTGTCAGGCCGAGGAAGTGCAGGCCCATGACGATGATGACGATGCCGGCGAGGATCGAGAGCTCGGCCGACCATGCACGGATCAGCCCGCCGATCAGCGAGGCGCTGGCGCCGAGCGCCACGAACACCGTCGAGAAGCCGAGCACGAACAGCAGCGCCGCCATCATGATCGCGCGCTTGGAGGCGGATGCCGGCTCGTCGCTCTCGACATGCTCGATCGTGGCGCCCGTCAGATAGATCAGATAGGGCGGAACCAGCGGCAGGACGCAAGGGGACAGGAAGCTGACGAGGCCGGCAATCAGCGCCGCCGGGATCGAAACATTTTGCATGATGCAGTCGGAGCCATCTCAGGCGCCAGCGCGGCGCGCGGGGAATGTGCGCGGCCCGGAGCCGAACCGGCTCTGGTGTAGCCGATGGCTGAAAATGCGCAACAGAGGCGCACAAAACCGGGGCTCCTCCCGATGCCGTCCGTGATCACAGATACGGCATCGGGACGCGCACAAATCTCGCCAAAAAGCGAGACTAGGCGGCGCGGCTATTTCACCACGCGGAGCAGCGGACGCCGGGGCTGGTCCTGCGTCTGCTTGGAAGGGGGCTGCGGTTCGCTTGCGGCGCTCCGCAGCATTTCGTCGCACAGCGCCTTGAGATCGGCACCGTCGATTCCTTTGAGTTTCATCCGCACGTCGAGGATGACAATGGACAGCAGCTCGGCCGACTCACGGCTGTTGCTCTCATTGAGGACCTTGCGGCAATCCTCAAGCGTTTCCAGCACCGACTGCAACTGTTCGTCTGAATGCGACACCGGCGTTCTTTCCGTTAATTCGGCCTGTGAGACGTATGTGCGACGATCCCCGCGGCCCCCATGGAGCACCGACGATAGCACGAGGCCGCTGCGCCCCTGAATATGATTTCCGTGTGCTTCTGCGTTGAAACCGCGGTTCCGGCGAACATCGCGCCGCTGCGCCGGCTGTCGTCAAATCGCTCAGTCGTCCAACGCTTGGCGTGCTGCAATCGATCCATCGCGGAAGGCGACACCGGCTCTCGCGCAAGAATTTCGGACAGCGCCGACACTCCCACAGCCATGTCAGGGCTCGCAACGGAACTCACGCCACACCCTCATACGGGCGATAGTCTGCCCGATTCCCAGCCCCTGGCAGCACTCCAATACCACCAGCAACACGGTAAGGGTGACGTTCAAAACTCGTCATTCCCCAACCCGCCGTGGTTGTGGTTTGCGCCATATTCTGCCAGTTTAGCGACCCGAAAGGACTTGTATGCACTCCTTGGCGGAAAGGGGCGTTCCACTGGAAGAACGCCCAAAAACAAATATCAGCGGCCTCTCGGATTGGGATGCGGCGCGCATTTTCCTGGAAGTCGTCCGATGCGGCAGTTTCCGCTCGGCGGCTGAACGGCTGTCGCTGTCGATCAATGTCGTCCGCCGGCGCATCGACGATTTCGAACGCCAGACCGGCACCACCCTGTTCACCCGGGACGTTCACGGCACGCATCTCACCGACGAAGGCGCGCTGGTGGTCTCCGCCGTCGAGCGGATGGAAGCGGCTGCGTTCGACGTGCTGCGCACCAGCGATTCGACGGCGAACGTCCTGTCCGGCGAAGTCCGCGTCGCCGTGACCGAGGGATTGGGGACGTTCTGGCTCGCCCCGCGGCTGGTCGAATTCCAGCAGGCCTATCCGAAGATCCTGGTCGACCTGCATTGCGCGATGCGCTCGGCCGATGTCTCCCGCCACGAGGCCGACGTCGCCATCCATCTGTCACGGCCTTCGGCGCTCGACGTCAAGCTGGTGCGGCTCGGCCGCATGCATCTGATGTTCTGGGCCTCCGAGAAATACATTGCAAAACATGGCGCGCCGCGCTCGGCGATGGAATTGATCAAGCACCGCCTGGTGCTGCAATTCGCCGACCAGCTCGCCGCCAAGGAAACTTTCGAGAGCTTCTTCCCCGGCGTTTCGGAACGTGACCTTCTGGTCATGAAGACCAACGTCTCAAGCGCCAACTACTGGGCGGTCGCGAATGGCGCCGGAATCGGCGTATTCCCGAGCTACGCCATTGCGCTTGGCGGGAAGTTGATTCCACTGGAGGTCGAGCTGAACAGACCGCTGGATATCTGGTTGTCCTACCATGCAGGTAGCGGCCGGATACCGAGAGTGCGGCACATGATTGACTGGCTGATCGAAGCCTTCAATCCAGCGCGATTCCCGTGGTTTAAGGAAGAGTTCGTGCACCCGCATGAATTCAAGGACGAGTATATGGGCGAACCCCTGACCCAGCTCTTCGGGGGGTTTTCAACCGAAGAACGATGAGAAAAAAAATGAAGACAGCGGCGAAAAGAATGAAGCAGCGCAGTGCCGGCAAGCCGGACATTGAGCTGGGCAAGCGAATCCGTCTGCGGCGCGTCGAGATGAAGATCTCGCAGGCCGAGCTGGGCGATAAGCTCGGCGTCAGCTTCCAGCAGGTCCAGAAATACGAGAAGGGCGTCAATCGCGTCGGCGCGGCTCGGCTTCAGCAGATCGCTACCTCCCTCGATGTGCCCGTGACCTTCTTCTATGACGGCGACAACAAGGCGCGCGAAGTCGAGAGCCTGCTCTTCCTGGACTCCGCCTTCAGCCTCCGCCTGCTGCGCGCCTACAGCAAGATTAAGGACCAGACGGTGCAGCGTCAGCTCGTCTCGCTGATGGAATCGATCGCAGCGAACGAGGCCTGAGCCGATCGGCGTTCGCGCCTTTCCGGCCGATGTTCAATCCGCCGCGTCACGGGGGCGCGGCCGGATTGGACGAGACCCGGATGAGACATATCCGGGCCCCGCGCTTGCGCGCGATCTTTCTCGGGGCGGCATGACCGCCGCTTTTTGTTGACGTTTTTGCCGCCGTTGCCCGCGGTTTTCGCGAACCCATTCCGACCCTGTCGCGACCCAATCCAGAGACCGCGCGTCCGACGCGCGGGGCTCGCGATGCGCCGTGCTTAAGGGAGCCGCAACCGGGAGGCACTAGCCTGCCGCCGATCTCTCGAATCAGCACGACGACCGGGAATTGCCAATGCGAGCGCCCGTCCGGGCCTCGCTCTCATGGGGAAGATGGGACACATGTCGAAACGCCATGCGATGATCATTGCCGTCGGCGTGCTCGCGAGCGCCTCTGCGCTTGCACAGACCGAGACCATTGGACAGGCCGGGCCCAAGCCGGCGACCGCGGCCGGCACGGTACCGGCCACCGCCAATCCGGCCCATGCAGCCGCACCGAAAACTGCCACGCCGGCGTCGGCTTCAACGGCAGACAGCCGCTCGGCCGCAGCACTCGCGCTGACGCACGAGCCGACCTACGACGAAGGCTCCGCCCAGCGCATCAGGGATGCGGCGCTCAGCTATTCCGATCTCGCGGTGCGCGGCGGCTGGCCGACCATTCCCACCGACGCCAAATTCGCGCCGGGCGCGCCGGGCGCCGATGACGATCTCTTGCGCAAGCGGCTGATCGTCTCCGGCGATCTTTCCGCCGACAAGGCGAGCGGCGCCTTCGACCAGGATCTCGCGGACGCCGTGAAACGCTTCCAGGTCCGCCATGGCCTCGCGCCGACCGCAACGGTGACGCCGCGCACAATCGCGGCGATGAACGTGCCGGTGCAGAAGCGCATCCGGCAGCTGGAGGCTTCGCTCCAGCGGCTCGAGAACATGAATTTCGGCTTCGGCCAGCGCTATGTCGTGGTCAACATCCCCGCGGCCTTCGCCGAAGCGGTCGAGAACGACGTCGTGGTACGGCGCTATCGCGTGATCGTCGGCAAGACCGAAAAGCCCTCGCCGACGCTGACGGCCCAGATCAGCAGCGTCGTCCTCAATCCGACCTGGACGGTGCCCTCCTCGATCGCCAGGACCGAGATCTCCGCGCATATGCGCAAGGATCCGACCTACCTGTCGCGCATGCACATGGAGGTGCTCGACGTCCACGACAATCCGATCGATCCACATTCGGTCGACTGGTCGGGCACGCACACGCCGAATTTCACCGTGCGCCAGCAAAACGGTACGTTCAACGCGCTCGGCGCGGTCAAGATCGACATGCCGAATTCCTATTCGGTCTACATGCACGATACCAACCAGCGCAACCTGTTCAGTGACGACTATCGCTTCGATTCTCATGGCTGCTCGCGCGTGGACAATGTGCGCGATCTCGCCGCCTGGCTCTTGAAGGACCAGCCGAAATGGAGCCGCGCCGCGATCGATGCGGAAATCACCACCGGCCAGCATCTCGAAGTCGCCATGGCCAGGAAAGTGCCGGTGGCATGGATCTATCTCACGGCATGGATGACCAAGGACCAGACCGTCCAGTTCCGCGACGACGTCTATAACCAGGACGAGCAGCTCTTGGAGGCAACCGCCGAAGAGGCGGCGTTCTTCAGCAATGCCGGCAGCCATCCGCTGACCGCGCACATGACGAGATAGATCGCGCCATGCAATCGCGGGACGGGCGGATGCAAAGCCGCATCCCCTGCCGCGGTTGACCCCGGCCCTGCCCCGGCCGCACATTGCGCCTCGCCAATGATCAGCGAGCGCGTGATGCCCGACATGTCCAGCACGACCGAAACACCCTACGCCGACGGCAAGATCCTCAAGCACACAGCCAGTGGCGTCGGTGTGATCACCTTCAACAATCCCGACAAACGCAACGCGATGTCGCTGGAGATGTGGGAGGGATTTGGCGAGGCGCTGGCAAGCCTGCGCGACGACGATGCCGTGCGCGTCGTGATCCTGCGCGGCGCCGGCGGCAAGGCCTTCGTGTCGGGCGCCGACATCAGCCAGTTCGAGAAGACGCGCCATAACGCCGCCGCTTCCGAGGAATATGGCAAGCGCAGCGCTGCCCAGCGCGCGCTGCTCGCCGACTACCCCAAGCCGACGATTGCGAGCATCCAGGGCTTTTGCCTCGGCGGCGGCATGCAGGTCGCGATGCTCACCGACATCCGCATCGCCTCCCATGGCAGCCAGTTCGGCATTCCCGCGGCGAAACTCGGCATCGCCTACGGTTATGATGGATTGAAGCACCTGGTGTCGCTGGTCGGACCGTCCTGGGCGCGCCTGCTGATGTACACGGGCATGCGCATCGATTCCAGCGAAGCGCTGCGTATCGGGCTGATCGAGCGCGTATTCCCCGACGATCAGCTCTGGGGCGAGACCATGGCGATTGCCGAGACGATCTCGCAGAACGCACCGCTTGCGATCAAGGCCGCCAAGACCACCATCGCGCAAGTGCTGAAGGACGAAAGCGGGCGCGATATGGACGCGATCAAGGCGATCGGCACGGCCTGCATGGATAGTGCGGATTTCCGCGAGGGCCGGCAGGCCTTCATGGAAAAGCGCAAGCCGCAGTTCCAGGGCAAATGACGTGAACGCGCGAAGCTGAATTTTCATTCAGGAAGATTAAATTCCCCGGCCGCTTGCGCTGTGGTAGCAACCAATTGATCTGCTGCAAGTTCTTCCGCCACCAACGAGGGAGATTGCGATGAAACTCAAGTTTGTCGTTCTCGGTCTGGCTGCGCTCGGCAGCGCTGCGCTGGCGTCGGGACAAGCGATCGCAGCGATGCCGAACGGCATCCCGCAGGCCGATCGCGTCGCAAACGGTCCGGCCGCGAATATCGATCAGGTGCGTATGGTCTGCAATGCCTGGGGCCGCTGCTGGTGGCGTCCGAACTATTATGGCGCCTATGGCTACTATGGCGGCCCGCGACGCTTCTATGGTTACGGCCCGCGTCCGTGGGGCTGGGGCCATCGCCGCTGGCACCGCTGGTGAATAACGAAGGGGCCCACCGGGGCCCTTTTTCTTCTCAATGTATTGCTAAAGGGCCGCGAGCACCGCCTTCGTGATGTCGGCCGTGCCGTTGCTGCCGCCGAACTCCATCGGCTTGATGCCGCCGGCATAGATCTGATCCACGGCGCGCTCGATTTGCTCGCCAGCTTCCGCCGCGCCCTCGACACCGTGCTTGTCAGCCAGCCAGTCCAGCATCATTGCGGCAGACAGGATCATGCCGGTGGGATTGGCCTTGCCCTGCCCCATGATGTCGGGCGCGGTGCCGTGGCAGGGTTGGAACACCGCGTATTTGTCGCCGATGTCGGCTGACGGTGCCATGCCGAGGCCGCCGATCAGGCTCGCGGTGATGTCGGACACGATGTCGCCGAACATGTTCTCCATCACCATCACGTCGAAATCCCAGGGCCGTTTCACCAGCATCGCCGAGCAGGCATCGACATAGAGCCGATCGGTCTTCACCTGCGGATGGCGCTTTTCGATCTCGTCGAAGATGCCACGAAAGAACGCAAAAGCCTTGAACACATTCGCCTTGTCGACGCAGGTCAGCATCCCCGGCTTGCCGCGCGCTTTGCGCCGCTCGGCCAGGCGAAACGAGAACTCGAACAGGCGCTCGGAGGTTTTGCGCGTGATCACCAGCGTCTCGCGCGCGTCCTCATGGGTGACGACGCCCTTGCCCATCGAGGCGAACAGGCCTTCGGTGGACTCCCTGATCACGACGAGATCGATGCCGCGCTGCTCAGCGCCGACGATCGGGCTCGGCACGCCCGGAATGAGCCGCGCGGGCCGCACGCCGGCATAGAGATCGAAGATGACGCGCAGCTCGATCTGCGGCGCGATTTCGGTGTTGTCAGGATAGCGCACCGACGGCAGGCCGCAGGCGCCGAGCAGGATCGCATCCGCCTCCTCGCACAGCTTGATGGTGGTATCAGGCATCGACTTGCCGCTGGCGATATAATTATTTGCACCCGCCGGCGCCTCGGTGAAGCGGAAGCTCAGGCCGGATTTCGTCTCGATCTTGCGCAGGACTTCGATGGCCGGTGCCATGACTTCGGGACCGATACCGTCACCGGCGAGTACGGCAATGTGGAAGGCGTTGTTTGCGGACATGGGGATTTCCTGCGCGAAGAGAAGAGAGGCTCGTGATGGTGAGGAGCCCTTGCGACGAAGCAATCCGGAAATACATCCGCGGAGGCAGTCTGGATTGCTTCGCTCGCAATGACGAGGGAGAGAGCCGCGATTACGGCGTCAGCACCGTGCGACCGACGACTGCGCCCTGCTGCAATTGCACCAGCGCGTCATTGGCCTTGGCGAGCGGCTGCCGCGTCACCGGAATCGGCGGCACCTTCTTCGTTCGCACGAGGTCGAGCAATTCCTGCGTCTCGCGCAGGTTTCCGACATAGCTGCCCTGGATCGTCACCGCCTTGATCGGGATCAGCGGCAGCGCCCAGGTCGCACCGCCGCCGAACAGGCCGACGAGGACGAGCTTGCCGCCCTTGGCGAGGCAGTCGAAGCCGAGTTGCGTGGTGGCGGCGTTGCCGACGAGATCGATCACGGCGCGGATCGGCCCGCCCGCTTTCTTGGCGAGTTGCTCGAGCGCATCCGGCGCCGTGGGATCGACGGTGGCGAGCGCGCCGGCCCTCTCCGCCGCCTCGCGCTTTTTCGCGTCGATGTCCAGCATGATCGCGCCCTTGCCGCCCATCGCCTTGAGCAGCGATAGCGCCATCAGGCCGAGGCCGCCGGCGCCGAACATCACGATCGGGGTGTCGAAATGCTGCTCGACCTTCTTCAGCGCGCTGTAGGTGGTGACGCCCGAGCAGGCATAGGGCGCGGCCGACGCCGGGTCGAGCCCTCTAAGGTTGAGCAGATAGCGCGGATGCGGCACCAGCATGTGATCGGCATAGCCGCCGTCGCAATAGACGCCGAGCGAGCGCGGCGTCGCGCACATGTTCTCGTCGCCGGCAAGACAAACAGCGCATTTGCCGCAGCCGATCCAGGGATAGACCAGGCCGACGTCGCCGAGCTTGAGATCACCCTGGTCGGTCGGCTTCACGTCGGGGCCAAAGGCGGCGATCTCGCCGACCGTCTCGTGGCCCATGGTCAGCGGCAGGTTGATGCCGCGGTCCTTCAGCGATAGCGGCTTGCGGCCATGGCCGAGATCGTAGCCGCCTTCCCAGATGTGGAGATCGCTATGGCAGACGCCGGCCGCCTTCACCTTGATCAGCACCTGCGTGCCGGACGGCTGCGGCGTTGCCTCGTCGAACTCCTGCAGCGGCGCCTTGAAATCGGCGACCTTGAAACTCTTCATCGGCGTCCTCCCGGATACTTTTCTTGTCGCCGCCACCATGGCATGGGTGGCAGGACGAGACAAACTCGGACCTGTCTAGTTTAGGCTGGCGGATGATGGCAAGCCGACCACGCGCAAAGCCCCATTGCTTGCCGCACGATGCTGTCCGTCAGACTTGCCGTCAGACTTGCCGTCAGACTTGCGCGGCTGTTTTGCCTGACGGAATTGGCGCACCGTCGGGGAGCCCGATCTCCGCGCGCAGCCGGTCCGTGTGCTCGCCAAGCACAGCCATCGTCTTGGCCGGCGCCGTGTCGGAACCGGACATCCGGAACGGCAGATTGAGGACCTGGAACGAGCCGCCTTCGTCCTCCACAGACGAGAGCGCCCGCCGGTGCGCGAGCTGGGGATCGGCCAGCGCCTCGGACACGCTGCGATAGGCCGAGGCCGGCACGCCGGCCGCGCCAAGTGCGACGAGGCACGCCTCGGTCGAGAGCTGCCGCGACCAGGCTTCGACGCCGTCCATCATGTCGGCCCAATGGTCGCGGCGGGCGGCGTAGGTGGAGAAGCGTGCATCGGAGATCCATTCGGGGCGGCCGATCACTCCCATCAGCCCCTGAAACGTCTTCTCGCTGGCAACCGTGATCATGACATAACCGCTCGCCGTCTCGGTCGGCCCGAACATCGGGCGCGGCGGCGGCTTCACGGTGAACTGCGAGTTCTGCAACTCGATCACCGTCAGCGTCAGCATCGATTCCAGCATGGAGACGTCGATGTGCTGGCCGAGCCCAGTCACCGTGCGCTGGTAGAGCGCCGACGCAATCGCGCCAAAACCGTAGGTGCCGGTGACGACGTCGGCATGGTAGATCCCGCAATAATCCGGGCGGCTGCGGCCTGGCTGGTAGGCGAGATGCGCCATGTCGTAGCCGGAGGCCGCGTGGATCACCGGCGCGTAGGCCGGCAGCTCGGCCGACGGGCCGCTCTGGCCGTAGCCGGAGATCGAGCAGTAGATCAGCTTCGGGTTGACGGTGCGTATTCTGTCATAATCGAGCCGTAGCCGGTGCATCACGCCGGGGCGAAAATTCTCGACCAGAATGTCGGCAGTCGCGGCCAGCCGCCGGATCGCCTCCTTGCCGTCCTCGGACTTGAGGTCGAGCACGACGCTCTTCTTGCCGACATTGAGCTGGCCGAACACGGTGCTGCAGCCCTTGCGCAGCGGCGGCCGGGTCCGCATCGTCTCGCCGCCGTCGGTCTCGATCTTGATGACCTCGGCGCCCATGTCGGCGAGCATCCGCGCACAATGGGGACCGGCGATGGTGGTCGAAAAATCCAGGACCCTGAGGCCGGCGAAGGCCTTTGTCGTCGTCCCCTCATGCTTATCTGATAGCTGCATGCCTGCTTGCGTCCTCAAGTCACTTAGGAACTATCGAAGTTCTCTGTTATTGGTGCGCTGACCCTAGAGGGCGGCGGCTCAGTAGGAAAGTCTTTACCGAACGGACGCGTCGCGCCGGCGGGCTCGAGAATTCCGTGGGCAACTGGACCCGTTCTTGCATAGCAGCAAACGGGATCGGATGAGGGCAATCGTTCTTGAGGGTCTTGTTCGTTACAACAGAGATGGACGACTTCGTCCGCGTCGGCGGACTTGGAGCCGTTTCCGCGGCCCTTCCGAGAGCGCTACGTCCTTTCGCCGATATCCGGGTCATGCTGCCGGGATATCGCGACATCATCGAACAACTCACGCATATCCAGGTCGTTGGCCGCTGTCCGGCGTTCGCGGAGATGCCGGCCTGCTCGCTCGGCCGGGCCGCGACCAAGGACGGCCTACCGGTCTATGTGCTGTTGTGCTCGCAACTCTACGACCGGCCGGGTAATCCCTATGGCGACGAGTCCGGGCGCGACTGGCCGGACAACGACATCCGCTTCGCGCGCTTCGCCTCGGCCGCCGCTGAGCTTGCCATGGGCAAGCTGGACAAGAATTGGGCAGCAGACCTGATCCATGCCAACGACTGGCAGGCTTCGCTCGTGCCGGCCTATCTCGCCTGGCGCGGCTCCAAGCTGCCGTCGATCCTGACCATTCACAACCTCGCCTATCAGGGCCTCTTCCCGAAGGACTCGCTGCGGCGGATCGGCGTACCCGAAAGCTCCTTCCACATCGACGGCGTCGAGTTCTACGACCAGCTCTCCTTCCTCAAGGCCGGGCTGGTCTACGCCTCCCACCTCACCACCGTCAGTGGGACGTATGCGCGCGAGATCACCACCGATGAATTCGGCTGCGGCCTCGAAGGCCTGCTTCGAGCCCGCTCCGACGCGGCCGAGTTGACAGGCATCCTCAACGGCATCGACGAGAGCTGGGACCCGCGTTCCTGCGCCCAGCTTGCCCAGCAGTTCGGCGCCGGCGACTGGATCGGCAAGAAGGCCAATGCGGACTATGTGCGCAAGCAGTTCGGGCTTGCGGTGTCGCGCGGCCCGATGTTCGGCATCGTCGCCCGGCTCGTGCACCAGAAGGGTATCGACCTCGTGCTGTCGGCGGCCGACGAGATCGTCGATGCCGGCGGGCAGATCGTGGTCACCGGCTCCGGCGAGCCGGCGCTCGAGCAGGCGCTGATCGACGCGCATCGCCGCCGTCCCGACGCCATCGGGGTTACGATCGGCTTCAACGACGCCCAGGCGCGGCGCATCTTCGCCGGCAGCGATTTCACATTGATGCCGTCGCGCTTTGAGCCCTGCGGGCTGAGCCAGATGTACGCCCAGCGCTTCGGCTCGCTGCCGATCGGCCACCAGACCGGCGGCCTTGCCGAGACCATCACCGACGGCGAAACCGGCTTCCTGTTCTCAAAACCCTCGCACGAATCCCTTCTCGGCGGCGTTCGCCGGGCGTTCGAGGCGTTCATGGCGCAGGACCAGCTCGACACCATGCGCCGCAGCGCGATGGGACGGTCGTTCTCCTGGACCATCTCGGCCGGCAGCTACAACGCACTGTACCGGAAGCTGGCGTCGGCGTGAGGCGCGCGATCTCTCGTGCCCCAGACGCAGCGCAGCGTCTCTTCGACGGTGCGCTGCAGAGCCGCGGCCCATGTCGCACAGGAATTCATGGCCCCCGGGTCCCGGCTCTGCGCCGCAACGCTCACGCGTTGCAGCTTGTCCGGGACACGCGGGAGACGCTTCTTAGCGGCGGTGATCCATCTGCGGCCGCCCGATCCAGACCCTGTTGAGGCATCGGGTCATCCAGTCCGGCTGCAGCTCGCCGCGCAGCCGCGCCTGCGCTTCCTGGTAGGGACCGACATAGCGCAATCGATCCGGCAGTTTCGGATAGACGCGCCGTATCCACCGGAGCGCGTTGTCGGCCGACCTGATGTTGCGCTCGTCGAGCTCGAGACCAAAGCCCGCGCGCAACGGCTCCGGCAGCAGGCTGGCCGTGAGTGAGCGATACCATCGCGGTACCCGCAACCACGGACGGGCGCCGCCAAAAATCTGCCTCGCAATCTCGCGCGCGGCCGGACTGACGGTCAGCGTGTCCGACTGTGTCATTGCCGCGGTGTAGGCCGCAAAGCCCGACCAGTCCGCGGGCAGATCGTCCGCCGTCAATCCGAACAAGGCGCCGAACGCCCGGCTCTCGGTCCAGTAGCGTTCGCGTTCCTCCGCTGAGAGCGGCGGCAAAACCAGATCATGCGCCATCAGCGCGGTCTCGACCAGCGTGGCATGAACCCAGCGCAGCGACGGAATGTCGTTGGCACAGTAGCGCGAGCCTGCCGCGAACGGACCCACGGTCTCGGGCATCTCGCCGATGATCATGCTGTGGCGCCGGTGCAGTTGCCGCGACGACAACAGCGCGCGGTCGAGCGAGCCGAACACCATGGAAAAGACGATGTCGAAGGTGCGGTGAAATCGCCCGATCGGATCGGCCAAGGTCCGCGAATGCTCGGCGATGGCGACCGCGACCCAGGGATGCGCCAGTTGCAGCAACAGCGCACGACCGGCGCCGAGAAAGATGACGGCCTCCCGGTCGATTTGCCAGGTCACCGACGACGGGCCGAACACGCCCGGAACCGGTCCCGCTGCGTTGGCACGGACCTGGTCGAGGGCCGCCGCCAGATCTTTCTCAACGACCAATTGCGGGCCTCGCGACGAAGACGTCACGACAATAGCCCAGACCGCGCGCCCGTGACATCGTCACCGCCCGAAAACAAATGACGGACGACGCCCTCACTCCGCCGCAATCGGCATCTCGTCCATATGCTCGTGCAGGACCACACCGGCGAGCGGATCGAACTCGCCGATCCACGGTTTTCGCGCGAGCACCGACCTCGTGTGAGCATAGCCGGCATGCCAGCGCCGCGTGATCCCTGACGGACTGAAGTCGATATCCTTGGTATGGGTCTCGCGGTCGAGCTGCGGCGCCAGCAGCCGCACGACGTGCATACGGGTCGGACAGCCGTAGCTCATCAGCTCCCTCACCGCGGCATCGCCGCGCTCGCTCTCAGGCAGTCGTTCAGCAAGCTGGTTGATGACATGGCGCAGGCGATGGGCCTGCTGCTGGCGTTCGATCTGGCTCGCGATCCGACTCGAATACATCACATCCTTGTGCCGGTTCAGCACCTCCGCCATCGTGGTCGGCTCGGCGCCGACGGGATTCCACAGATGCACCGAGAAGATCAGCGAATCCCTGCGTGGATTGTCGTCGAACACCGCTTCCGTCGGCGTGTTCGAGAGGATGCCCCCGTCCCAATAGAGTTCGCCATCGATGCGCACCGCCGGGAATGCCGGCGGCAATGCACCCGAGGCCATCACGTGCTTCACCGTCAGCTCGCCGTCGCGGCTGTCGAAATAGCGCATCTGGCTGGTGCCGACATGAGCCGCACCGACCGTCAGGCGCGGCGCGCAGCGATTGGCCAGGTCGAAATCGACGAGCTCGCGCAGCGTCTCCTCCAGAGGCGCAGTGGAATAGAATCCGGCGTGATCGGCGCCCAGCGGATAGGAATCCCCGGCATGCGCCAGCGGATTGGGTCGGAAGAAGCCTGGAATGCCGTGGGTCACGGCCGACCAATAGGCCAGCTTCTCGTTGAAGCCGGGAAACGTGCTGCGCCAGTCCCAGACCGGCTTCTGCTCCATCCGCTTCCAGAACTCCCTCAAGCGCGCAAGCCGATGCTCCGGCGCATTACCCGCAATAAGGCTGGCATTGATGGCACCGATCGAGGTGCCGATGATCCAGTCCGGCTCGATGCCGGCCTCGTGCAGCGCCTGGTAGACGCCGGCCTGGTACGAGCCGAGCGCGCCGCCGCCCTGAAGCACGAGCACGACCTGACCCGGCAGGTCCATGCTCTTTCGGCGTCCGTTGTCCTGCATGCCGTTCATGTCTCTCTCCTGTCGAGCCGATGGTTATCATTCGTCAGGCGTAAGGCCATTGTTACGTCCTGCCGTTCTCCGCGATTGTCGGGCCCTTTGGAAATGCCGGCTGGCTTCCGAAACCATAGGCACGCGCTATTGCGGCCAGGATATCATTCCCGGCGCCGATCGGTTAGATTTCCGCCGATCTTGCCGGGAGCCGATCCATGGAAATGCACCAGGTCCGCTATTTCCTCGCGGTCGCGCAGCTCTTGAATTTCACGCGCGCGGCCGAGGAGTGCAACGTCACGCAGCCCTCGCTGACACGCGCGATCAAGCAGCTCGAAGCCGAGCTGGGCGGCGACCTGTTCCGGCGCGAGCGCCCGGCAGCTCAACTGACCGAGCTAGGCCAGCGCATGCATCCGCTGCTGAAGCAGTGCTATGACGCCGCCACCGGCGCACGTACACTCGCTTCCTCGTTCAAAAGCGGAGAGATCGGCGCGCTGCGCGTCGCGCTGACCCATTCGATCGATCTGGCGCTGCTCATTCCGTATCTCAACGAGATCAAACGGCAGTTCAACCGGCTCGAGTTTCGCTTCCTGCGCGGCTCGAGCCGCGAGGTCGCGGAATTCCTGAAGAAGGGCGAAGCCGAGCTCGGCATCGCCGCCGAGATCGACGAGGACTGGGACCGGCTCGACGTCTGGCCACTCTTTACAGAGGGTTTCGAGCTCGTCGTCAGCGACCGACATCGGCTGGCCGGCCGCAGCTCGATCGAATTGGACGATCTGGACGCAGAGCAACTGCTGAGCCGGACGTTCTGCGAACATTTTGGCCGCATCACCGCGAGCCTGCGCGAGCACGGCATCGACGTCGCACATGGCCACGAAGTCTCCAGCGAGCGCGATCTGATCGAGCTCGTCGAAGCCGACATCGGCATCGCCATGGTGCCACACACTTCCTCCGTGCCGGAGAGATTGACGCGCGCTGCGGTCACAGGGCTGGATGCCCGCCGCACCGTCAGCCTCTATGGGGTGGCCGGCCGGCAACGCACGGCGGTGGCCAATGCCGTGATGCGGATGCTGCGCGGCGCGGACTGGCGGTCGGTTGCGGGGTAGTGCACCCAACATTAGCCGGCTGCCCCCTCTCCCCTTGTGGGCCTGTTGCGCGAAGCTCAGTTCTCCCGGCTCTCGCCTTCCAGCGCGTCGAGCAGATCATCGATCTCCATGCGTTTGCGGAAATCGGGGTCGACGAACCGTGCCTTCACGATGCCATCGCGTCCGACCACGAACACGGCCGGGATCGGCAGCATCCAGCCGTCATTGCCATGGAATTTCGCCATGTCCTGATAGGACAGCAGATGCTGGATCTCGGCGCCGAGCCAGATCGCGAGATTCAGCGACAGTGCATAGCCGTTGTCGAGATCGGTCAGGATCGGAAACGGTGCTCCGGAATCCGATTTGAGCTGCTCGGTGTATTCCTGCGTCTCCGGCATGATCGCCACGATCCGCGCGCCCATCGCCTCGATGCGATCCTGCGCCTGCACCACGGCACGGACATTCAGCCGGCAATAGGGGCACCAATGACCGCGGAAGAACATCACCGCGACCGGCCCGCGCTCCAGCAGCGCAGTCAGCGAGACGAGGCGTCCGCTATCATCCGGCAGCATGAACGGCGGCATCGGATCTCCCGGGCGCGGCGCGGTCTCGCCGCCGCCATTGCCGCCCAATCGCGCCACCAGGCGATCGACCGCCTCGCCATAGGCCGGGAAGACCTCACGGCTGGCATCGGCATAGGCGCGGAGCTGTTCGTTCAGCGTGCCTTCCATATCGCGACAGCGCTGGAAGGCGAGCTTGAGCCGCTCGGCATCGGCTGGCGAGAGAGAGGTCATCTTGCGCTCCGGCGTTCGGGGGACGAATATTAGGTTCGCGGTCCGGCCGCCCGCAAGGGGCGGCCGTCATGCATACGTGATCAGTTCACGTAGAAATTGCCGGTGGGATCGAGCCGCCCCGAGGTGGAGTACAGCGACCCGTTGTCCATGAAGAAGACGGTGCTGTCGGGCACCTTCTTGGCGTGCTTCATCATGGCCTCGTGGTTCTTCTCGGCCGGGGCCATGGCCATCGCCGACATCTTGCCGGGTCCGCCATAGACATAGGCCATGCCGGCCTTGAAGTCCCAGGCGGCCTCCGAGAAGGCCGATGTGGCGATCACCGCAAATGCGGCGACGGCGATCAGGGTCTTGGACACTTTCGTCATGGAATGCTCCTCCGGATTGACGTGAACGCCCGTCAACCGGGCGCGCCGCCATCGAACGCCGGATATTCTCGAAGCGGAAATGCCGATGCCCAATCGGTTCGATAGCCGCCGCGCATCAACATAGCGCAGGGCTATCGCATCGAGAGCCAGCCGGCATTTCAGGATAGACGCGTTCTGGACGAAGTTCCTGTCATAGCCGGCGACCAACGAGGTCGAGGCCAACACAGGAGCCCCCCATGTCCAGGCACCACACATTATCGCGCGTAGTTTTGACGGGCGTTGCCGTTCTCGGCACGCTTATGTTTGCAACGCCGGTCTTCGCCGGCGAATGCCCGGCCGACAAGATCAGGCCGAATGCGCAGCAGATGGTCGACTACAAGCCGGTCGGCGTCACCGACACCACCCTCGGTGCAATCGACCTCGGCAAGCAGCCGGCGCGTATCGAGGGCCGCGAGCTGCGCTTCCGCAAGCTGACCATCGAGCCCGGCGGCATCGTGCCCTGGCACAGCCACGACGACCGCCCTGCCCTCATCTTCGTACAGCAGGGCGAGATCGTCGAATACGCCTCCAATTGCGTCGATCCGATCCTGCATAGGGCCGGCGACATCCGTCCCGAAGTATTCGGTACCTCGCACTGGTGGAAGAACCTCGGCAAGGAAACCGTCATTCTCTATGTCGGCGACGTCCGCAAGGATCCCAACGACCATCACATGTGATGAGCGCACTCCACCTCAGCGCACTCGTTACCGGACGCGGCGGCCGGAATCCCCCATGCCATCAGGCATGCCGGGCGCCGCATCCATCACGGGAGACCCGACGCCATGACTGATCTTTCCGCGCCCATCAAGCCGAGTGCGATGACAATGGATGAGCATTCCCCGCGGCTCATACTTCGCTCTCTCGTCATCGGCTTGACCGCCTTCCTGACCGTCGTCGACCTCTTCGCGACACAGGCGATCCTGCCCTCACTGACGCGCCACTACGGCGTCACGCCCGCAGCGATGAGCTTTGCCGTCAACGCCAGCACGTTCGGCATGGCCGTCGCGGGGCTCGTCGTCGGCTTCTTCAGCCCGCAGATCAACCGGCGGACCGGCATTCTGCTCAGCCTGGCGCTGCTGGCGATACCGACCAGCCTGCTGGCGTCAGCGCCAAACCTTGCCGTCTTCACCGCCTTGCGGATCGCTCAGGGCGCGTGCATGGCGTCCGCCTTCGCTCTCACCCTCGCTTATCTCGGCGAGCAATGCAGCGCCATGGACGCCGGCGGCGCCTTTGCCGCCTACATCACCGGCAATGTCGCGAGCAACCTCGTCGGCCGACTGATCTCGGCGGCGGTCGCCGACGGCCTTGGCCTTGCCTGGAATTTCTATGTCTTCGCAGCGCTCAACCTCGCCGGCGCGGCGCTGGTCTATTTCACCATCCAGCGCGTGCAGCCGATGCGAGCAATGATGCCTGCGGCATCGCCGCTCTCCGCCACCATCGCGCATTGGAGCAATCCGCGGTTGCGTGCCGCCTTCGGCATCGGCTTCTGCATCCTGTTCGCCTTCATCGGCACTTTCACTTTCGTCAATTTCGTTCTGGTGCGGCCGCCGCTGTCGCTGGGCATGATGGATCTTGGGCTGGTCTATTTCATCTTCCTGCCGTCGGTCGTCACGACCTTGCTGGCCGGCAGGGTGGCGTCCCGGTTCGGCGCGCGGACGACGATCTGGGGCGCGCTTGCAGTTGCGGGAATTGGCTTGCCGTTGATGCTGGCGCCGCACTTGGGTGGAGTGCTCACCGGCATGGCTCTGGTCGGCGTCGGCACCTTTTTCGCGCAAGCCGCCGCAACCGCCTTCGTCGGGCAGACTGCGGCCGACAACCGCGGCGTCGCCAGCGGAACCTATCTTGCCTGCTATTTCTGCGGCGGACTGGTCGGCACTGCTGTGCTCGGGCGTCTGTTCGACAGCTTTGGCTGGCATGCATGCGTGGCCGGTGTCGGCATGGCTCTCGCGATCGCGGCCCTGCTCACGTTCAACTTGGAGCGCTAGCGCTTGGCCGGCGCCATGTCTGTCTCAGGTCTCTGCGGCGGCTCGTCGTCGGCAATGGCACGCCAGGCGGCGCCGTCGAGATCGTCGTACTGGCCGCTCCGGAGCGACCAGAGGAAGGCAACGAGGCCTGTGAGGCCGAGCATCAGCGCCAGCGGCACCAGGATAACCAGGATTTCCATCACAAAATCTCCCGCGAGGCGCTGCGCGCCCGCAGCGAATTCAGCATCACCAGGATCGAGGATCCGCTCATGGCGGCAGCCGCGATCAGGGGCGTCACGACGCCGCTGATCGCAACGGGCACGGCGAGGACGTTGTAGCCGATCGCGAGCCAGAGGTTTTGCCGCATCAGGTGCAGCGCCTTGCGCGAAGCGTCGATGGCGGCAACGACCGGGGCCAGCGGCCGGCCGAGGAAGACGAGATCGGCGGTCGCCTGGCTCAAATGCGCGGCCGAGATCGGCGACATCGAGACGTGCGCCGCCGCCAGCGACGGCGCATCGTTCATGCCGTCGCCGACCATCAGGATCTTCAGCCGGCCATTTCTTTTGCGGCGATCATGCCCGTACGCCGCGTCTCCGGCATCACGAAAAGAATAAGCAGGAGCCCCGTCGCGGCGACGCCGGACAGTCCGATGAACGCCGTGGCATTGCCGAACTTGTCGCTGATATAGCCGCCGAGTGCCGTGCTCAGCGACGCGCCGATGCCCGTTGCCGTGCCGACGATGCCCTGCGCGAGGTTGAAATGCCCGCTGCCAAAGGCGACGTCGGCCACGATCAGCGGGATCATCACCGCGAACACCGCCGCAGTGAGGCCGTCGAACACCTGCACCAGCACCAGCAGGTACGGATCGCGGACCGTTGCGAACAGCAGACCGCGAATCGTCAGCGCCACGAATCCAATCAGCAGCAGCGGCCGGCGGCCCCACGCTTGCGCCTTGCGCCCGACCGTCGGCGACAGCAGCGCCACGATTGCCTGTGGCACGACGATGCAAAAGGCGACGAGCACCGTCGCCCACTGGCTCGATCGCGCCGTCACCGCGCTCGCCATCAATGGCATCATCGAGGCGTTCGCCAGCTGCAACAAGAGCACGCTGAGTGCAAAGACAATGAGCGGCCGCTGCCGGATCAGGTGCCAGATATTGGTGTCGCCGCGATCCTCCGCCTCACGCGGCATTTCGCCGTGACAGCGCGCGATGTCGACCTCATGCTCGCGGATGCGCGAGAGCGCGATCAGGGTCGGGATCGCGAGCAGGAAGGTGACCAGGAACACCGAGCGGCTTGACAGGAGATAGCCGGCCGTGCCCATTACGGCAGCCGCAACGCCGTTGCCAAGCGAAGCAAAGCGGGCGTTGCGGCCGAGACGTTCGCCGATCGCGAGCGGGCCGACCAGACCAAGGCTGATCGCCGCGATCGCCGGACCGAGCACGCAGCTCGCTGCCGCGTGCAAGGTGGCCGCAGCCACCACCACGGGGAAGATCGGCATCGCGGCATAGGCGAGCGCGCAGCAGCCGATGGTGACGATGGCAAGGGCTGCGACCAGCCGCTCGGATTTCGCGGCATCGATGATGGCGCCGCCCGGCATCTGGCCGATCAGGGCAACGATGCCCCCGATCGACAGCACGAGGCCGATCTCGACCTGGGTCCATTTCTGGGTCGTCAGATAGACCGCGATGAAGGGGCCGAACCCGGTCTGCACGTCGGCGAGGAAGAAGATGAACCAGTCGAGACCGCGCAGACTCTGGCGCGACGGCGCCGGAATGCCCGCAGGCGATGGCGCCGAAACGTTGTCCTGCTCGACGCCGCCCTCGCGATCCGCATGGTTCGGCTTCCTCGACAACAGCACCGGCCGCCATCCCTCCCCGCGCCTCACTGAACAGCTTGCAGCGGCTGCAGGCTGCCGGACGCGCCAAGCACAACCATCGGCATGTCCTCCTTGTATTCCGGCGCGGCCGCGACCTGCGCCTTGGTCAATTCCAGCGTGATGCTGTCCTTCTTGTTGACAATCTTGCCGAACCGCATCGCGTTCCAGTCCACCACGATCTTGCGGCTGCCGACGCCAAGGAAGCCGCCGAAATCGATCACGGCAGCGCGCACGTGGCCGCTCCGATCGACGATGACGTCGACGATGCGGCCCATGCCCTCGTTCGCCGCGCTGAGCACGTCACGGCCAAGCACACCGTGCGCATCGCTCGCGCCGATGATCGTGACCGACGGCGGTGGCGCGGCATCCTTTGGCGTGACGGGTACCGCTGACGCCGGCGGTTGCGCCGTCGGCGGCGCATTCGCTTCAGTTGAGGGCGGGGGCAACTCCTCCGCAGCTCGTGATACGGCGACCGTCAATCCCGCGACGATCGCGACGCCTAGGCCCAACCATCCGGCGGTACGCATGCACCCTCCTCCCGGCGCGCCGCTAGCGCGCCAGCACGATCGAGACCTGGATCTGGCCACGCGTGCGCAACACCTCCAGCGCCACGTCGTCGCCATGGCGGCTGACGCGCAGGTCCACGCTGGACTCGCCCAGGCGCAGGTCGCGCAAGATCACCTCGTGCAGGAACGCCGGCAGACGCGGATTGCGCAGCCGGATCTCGCCGCGCGCGACATCGAACTCGATGCCCAGCGCCGCCTCCAATAGCGTGAACGCCGTTGCGCTGGCCCAGGCCTGCGGCGCGCAGGCGACCGGATAGAGCGTCGGGCCGCGCCGCTTTTCGCGCCTGAAACCGCAGAACAATTCGGGCAACCGGCGCAGGTCCATGTAGGTTGCGGCATCGAACAGTCCCTTGAAGACATGCGCGACCGAATGCTTGAGCCCGTAGCGCGCGAGCCCGAGCGCGATCAGCGCGTTGTCATGCGGCCAGATCGACCCGTCATGATAGGACATCGGGTTGTAGCGCACCTCGCCTTGCGCGACGGTGCGGATGCCCCAGCCCGAGAAAAAGTGCGGCCCCATCAGATCGGCGGCGACGAGACGGGCGCGATCTTCGCGGATCATGCCGCTGAACAGCACCTGACCGGCATTCGAGGTCCGCACCTTGCAGGGTCGCTTCTTGCCGTCGAGCGCGAGCGCATAGGTGCCGAGCTCCTCGCACCAGAACGCGGCCTCGAAGCGCTCGGCCAGCGCCTTGGCCTCGGCCTCGAGCTTTTTGGCGAGATCAGGCTTGCCCAGCCGGAGCGCGCAGCGCGCGGCGAGCCGCTTAGCGGCAAAGACGTAACCTTGCACCTCGGCCAGCGCGAGATTGCCTTCCGCAAGCTGGCCATCGGCATGGAAGATCGCGTCGTAGGAATCCTTCCAGCCCTGGTTGGCGAGGCCCTTTTCGGTGGCGCGCTGGTATTCGACGAAGCCGTCCCTGTCGGGGTCGCCGGGGCCGTCGATCCAGGCCAGCCCCGCCTCGATGGCCGGCCACAGCTCGACCAGCGTCGTCTCGTCGCCGGTGCGCTCGAAATAGCTTCCGGCGAGCAGGACGAACAGCGCGGTCGAATCGACGCTACCGTAATATTGCGCGAACGGCACCTCGCGCAGCGCCGCCATCTCGCCGCCGCGCATCTCATGCAGGATCTTGCCGGGCGCTGCGTCGTTCAACGGATCGACCGCCTCGGCCTGGAAATGGGCGAGCCGCCTGAGCACGCCCTTGGCGATCCGCGGATCGACCCACAGCATCTGCAGCGCGGTGATCAGTCCGTCGCGGCCGAACGTCGTCGAGTACCAGGGAATCCCCGCATAGGGATAGCGGCCCTGCGGGGTCTCCGTCATCAGCATGTTGAGGTCAGCCATGGCCTGGCACAGCACCTCGTTGAAGATGTTGTTGGAGGTCTCGATGCTGGCGGCCCCCATCGTCGATTGCCGCATCTCGCGGCGATGGGCAAGCAGGCCTCTGAAAAAGCGCGCCGGCTTCTCCGCGATCGGCCGATTGCAGGACACGGCCACGAACAACGATTTTGCTTCATGCGGGTCGAGTTCGAGCTGCCAGGTCGCGACATTCACCGACAGCTTCGTCGGGCGCGGGTCGAAATGCAGGCCGGTGGTGCGCTCGGCGTCATCTAGACCGCGGTAGTCGAACAGTACGTCGGTCGGGCCTAACAGCCGGCTCGAGCCGATGCCGCGGCGCGGGCGCCGCTCGCCGCGGACTTCGAACAGATCGGCGAAATCATTGTCGAACAACAGCGTCAGCTCGAAGCTGGCCGGCCGGTCGCCGTGGTTCTGGACGCCGATGCGCTGATAGGCGGTGCCGCGCCACAGGAAGATCGTGCGCACGATATGCAGCAGGTCCTTTTGCAGCACGAGGCTGCCCTGCCGGTAGATGTCCGGATTGGTGAGATCGACGGTCAGCGCCGAGTTGTCATCGCGCAGGTTCGAGCCGAGCAGCAGCGGCTGGAGATCGTCGAGCACGAGCTCGAGCCTCGCAAGGTAGCGCGTGTCGTGATGGAACAGGCCGTCCGGCCCGCCAGCCGAAGCGCCAATGTCGCCATGGCTGTCGAGCACGATGAAGGTATCGTCGTGCTTGAGCGAGCGCCGCGGGCGCGCCGACGGTCCCGTCATCGGAATATAGAAAGGCTGCTCCGCGACCTGGTCCAAGGTCCGCGTCACGGAGACGAATTGGGTAACGGCTTCAGCCGACATCAGCAGCTCCCCTGCGCTTGTTTCGACACGCCACCGACTCGAACGCGACTGCTGGTTTATGCGGCGGCTTGCGCGAGCCGGCTCATTTCCTGCGTGACCAGCTCACGATAGGGACCGTGGCCTTGCATCAGACGCTCGGGTGACCCGTCCTCGATGATCTTACCACCCCTCAACACGACCACGCGGTCGAAATTGCGCAGGGTGGCTAGGCGATGCGCGATCGCGATCACGGTGCGGCCGCGCATCAGGCGCGACAGCGCCTCTCGGATCGCCTCTTCGGATTCGCTGTCGAGCGCGGCGGTGGCTTCGTCGAGCAGCAGGATCGGCGCGTCCTTCAGGAAGGCGCGCGCAATCGCGATGCGCTGGCGCTGGCCGCCGGACATCTTGACGCCGCGGTCGCCGACCATGGTGTCGAGCCCTTCCGGCAGGCTTTCGACGAAATCGCAGCGCGCCGCGATCGCCGCACGCAGCACCTCGTCGTCGGTCGCGTTCGGGCGGCCATAGCGGATGTTCTCGCGGATCGAGCGGTGGAACAGGGAGATGTCCTGCGGAACGACCGAGATTGCCTCACGCAGGCTCAGCTGGGTCACCTTGGAAATGTCCTGGCCGTCGATGGTGATGCTGCCCTCGTCGGTATCGTAGAAGCGCTGGAGCAGCGTGAACAGCGTCGACTTGCCGCCGCCGGACTGACCGACCAGGCCGACGCGCTGGCCGGGCTGCAGGCGCAGGCTGAAGCGCTCGAAGATCTTCTCGCCGCCGGGATAGCCGAAGGTGACGTTGTTGTACGCGATCGCGGCGCCGCTCTTCACCAACGGCCCGGCCTCGGGGTGGTCGCGCAATTCATGCGGCACCAGCAGCGTGGCGATCGCCTCGGTCAGCCGCGCGACGTGCTGGGTGACGTCGACCAGCGCCACCGCGAGATCGCGTGTCGCATTGAGAATGGAGAGACCGAGGGTACAGACCAGCACGACGTCGCCGGTGGTTGCCGCGCCATCCTGCCAAAGCATGATCGCCCAGGCCATCAGGGCGATCGTGAGCACGACAGTGATGCCGGCATGGATAAGCCGCAGCTTCTCCAGATAGCGCAGGCTGCGGCCGCGCGCAGTGAGCTCCCGGTTCACCGTTGCGTCGAACCGCTCGTGCTCATGCCCGATGCCGCAGAAGGCGCGCACCAGCGGCATGTTGCTGATGACATCGATCATCTCGCCGTCGACCACGGCGGCCTTGTCGGCGAAGTCGTCATGCAGCGGCTTTCCGGCGGCGGCCAGACGGAACATCGCAAGCACCATTCCGCCGGCGATTACGGTCAGGCCGAGCGCCATATAGGGACTGACGGTTCCAATCAGCGCGATTGCCGCAACTGTGGCGATGCAGGGCGGCAACACATTCCAGACGAACATGTTCTCGACGGTGAACACCGCGTTCGACGTCGCCGTGATGCGGCTCGTCAGCATGCCGGGCATGCGGTCGGAGAAGTAGCTCGGCGCATGGCCGGTCAGATGACGAAATATGTCACGGCGTAAATCACCCGTGACACGAACGAAGGTAAAGCTTGCCGTCCAGCTTGCGATCCGCCACAGGAAGTTGTCGGCCGCGATCAGCGACATGAGCAGAATGAATGCCAGCCATACGCTGCCGCCATGGGAGGTTCCGGCCGTCAGACTGTCGACGAGGGATTTGACACCATATTGCGTGCCCACGGAGCAGGCAACGGCTGCAACGACAGCGCTCAGGATCACGAGATGCGACGCGAGGCGACACCGGAGATAGCGCAAAACAAAGGCAAATGGCCGGCGCGCGTATCCAGAAAGATGATCCATGTGACTATCGACCCCGTCGTGATGATTTCGATTTTGTTGCTGGTCGATTGAACATCGACCACTTCGCCTCGGTTCCCGGGCAATGCCATCACGACATGCGGATGCGGACGTTCTGCGAAGATGTGATGGCAGCATCGCGACGAGCCCCCGACGTGTCGAATATGTAACGTCCGGAAGGGGGAACTTCGCAGGTGCGGGAACGTTCCCTTGATTGGCATTTCCGGTGCCGCACAAGCGGGGGCTTTTTACGATCATGATCGCACAAAGGAGATGGTGAGATGCGCATCGCGCAGGTAGCTCCGTTGACGGAGGCTGTTCCACCCAAGCTGTATGGCGGCACCGAGCGGGTGGTGCATTGGTTGACGGAAGAGCTGGTGACCCTTGGACACGACGTGACGCTGTTCGCCAGCGGCGATTCGCAAACCTCGGCAAAGCTGGATGCGCTGTGGCCGCGGGCGCTCCGCCTCGACGGTTCCGTACGTGATCCCAATGCGCTGCACATGGTGATGCTGGAGCGGGTACGGCAGAAATGTGACGACGAGGAGTTCGATTTCCTTCACTTCCATCTCGATTATTATCCGTGGTCAATGTTCTACCGGCAGCCGACGCCGTTTCTCACCACGCTGCACGGCCGGCTCGACCTGCCGGAGCATCAGCCGGTCTTCAACACCTTTTCGAAGGTCCCCGTCGTCTCGATCTCGAACGCGCAACGGCGGCCGGTTCCGCAGGCGAACTGGGTGCGGACGATCCACCACGGCCTGCCGGAAAACCTGCTGACGCCGAAGCCGGCGAAGCAGGAATATCTCGCCGTGCTGGGCCGTATCGCGCCGGAAAAGGGCGTCGACCGCGCCATCAAGATCGCGACCCATTGCGGTATTCCCCTAAAGATCGCGGCCAAGGTCGATCGTGCCGACCAGGATTACTATGACGAGCTGATCCGGCCGATGATCGAGAACAATCCGCTGGTGGAATTCATCGGCGAGATCGGCGATCACGAGAAGTCGGAGTTTTTGAGCGGCGCACTCGGCCTGTTGCTGCCGATCGACTGGCCGGAGCCGTTTGGCCTGGTGATGATCGAAGCCATGGCCTGCGGAACGCCGGTCGTCGCCTTCAATCGCGGCTCGGTGCCGGAGATCATCGACGAGGGCCTCACCGGCTTCGTCGTCGAAGACGTCCTCAGCGCGGCCGGCGTCGTCAGGCGCCTGCCGCAGTTGAGCCGCGCCGCAATCCGCAAGCAGTTCGAAACGCGCTTCACGGCGCGGCGCATGGCCCTGGACTATCTCGCGGCCTATCGCGGCCTGGCCGAGGAACAGGGACCGCGGATCAAGCTGGTGAGCAGCGCGGAGTAGCCGCTGTCATGCCCCGCGTAGGCGGGGCATCCAGTACGCCGCGGCAGCAGTTTGCTTACGCAACTCCCGCCGCGGAGTACTGGATCGCCCGGTCAAGCCGGACGATGACGGTGAGAACGCGGTGATGGCTGCCCTACCCCACCACCGCCCGCTTCGGCTCGACGATCTCGAACATCCGCGGGAATTCGTCCATCAGGCCCATCAGCTCGGCGAGACGCATCGGGTTGCCGGCGAGCTTGACCTTGCCGGCGGCCACCGCTTCCGGAAAGCTCGTCAGCTTCGCGATGACCTCGTCGAGTGTCGCGCGCGCGAGCGTGAAGCTGGCATCGGCATTTTCCGCCTGTACGCCTTCGGTATAGGTGAGCGCGGAATTCTCCAAATTGAGCGCAAACGTCTCGCCGGTGTCGGAAAAGCTCCAGTTCAGCACGATGTGCTTTCCTTCCGCCTTCGGTCCGTTGAGGCGGATACCGAGCACGTCCCAGAGCTGTGAGGTGCGGAGCGCCGCCAGCGTCTCGCGCGGCATCGGTGGGCGCGGCGGCACCTTCGGCATGCCCTGGCGCAATTCCTGCGCGCCGAACAGATAGGCATTGCGCCAGGTCGCGCTTTCCGCAGCGTAGCCGAGCTGCTCCAGCGTGTCCGCCAGCAACGCACGCGCAGGCTGATTGTCCGGCTCGGCGAAGACGAGATGGCCGAGCGCCTGCGCGACGAAGCGGAATTCGCCCTTGTCGAAATCCTCGCGTGCGCGCGCGAGGATTGCGTCCGCGCCGCCCATGTACTCGACATATTTCTTGCCGGATTCCACGGGCGGCAGCGGATCGAGATTGACCGGATTGGCGTCGTACCAGCCAAGGTACTTCTGGTAGATCGCCTTCACATTGTGCCGAATATGGCCGTAATAGCCGCGGCCATGCCAGGCGCCTTCGAGACTTTTCGGCAGCTGAATCGTCTCGGCGATCTCGGCTGCGGTGAGGCCGTGGTTCATCAGGCGGATGGTCTGGTCATGCGCGAATTTGTAGAGGTCGCGCTGCTGCCGGATCATCGTGCCGATGCGTTCGCGTCCCCACACCGGCCAGTGGTGCTGGCCGCACATCGCCTCCGCCTTGCCGTCCCAGAGCAGCAGGGCCTCGCCCAGGTATTTCGACCAGGCCAGCGCGTCGCGCACATCCGCGCCGCGGAACGGCAGCAAATTGTGGAAATTGTGGGTGCAGTTCTCGGCGAGGTTCAACAGCTTGTAGCGCGGGATGAAGAAATGCATCTCCGCCGGCGCTTCGCTGTTCGGCGCCATCTGGAATTCGAACTCGACGCCGTCGATCACGCGCCTGTCGCCGGTCGCCATGATCAGGTCGGTCGGCCGCAGCAGCGCGACCGAGCCCGCCGCCATCGATTTGCCGAGGCCGCAATCGACCTGCCCGCGCACGCCCTTGGCGAGGAGCGGCCCGAACTGGTATTGCGCCCGGCGCAGCATCGCCGGCCCGGCGATGATGTTCTCGGAAACGGCGTGCTCCATGAACAAATTGGGCGCGATGATCGGCACGCGGCCGGTCGCGAGCGCATCCTCCTCCAGCACGCCGCGCGCGCCGCCCCAATGGTCGGTGTGGGTGTGCGTGAAGATGACGGCCGCGACCGGCCGCTGGCCGCGATACTTGTAGTAAAGATCGAGCGCGGCGCGCGCACCCTCGATCGAGGTCAGCGTGTCCACGACGATGACGCCGCTGTCGCCCTCGATCAGCGTCATGTTGGCGATGTCGAGCCCACGCACCTGGTAAACGCCGGGCACCACCTCGAACAGGCCGTGCTGCATGTTGAGCCGCGACTGCCGCCACAGGCTCGGATTGACCGTGGCTGGCGCCTCCTCGGCGGAAAGAAAGCCGTAGGGCGCAAGGCTCCAGACCGTCCGCCCCTGCGGATTGGTGATTTCCGCGTTCTCGATCGTGCCGAGGAAGCCGCGCGCGGCGTCGTCGAAATCCCGCGTGTCGGAAAACGGCAGCGCATTCAGCATCGCCGCTTGCTGCGCGATGACGGACGGCGTTGCGCCCTTCGGCTCGCTGCTGAAAGTGTCTGTCATCTGTGTTTCCTCCCGGCCTGTTGCGCGGCATCTAACCGCATCTCGCGGTCGATTGCCATGGGCGACGGGAGGACGAAGCGATGCGTAGCCTCGCGCCCACAGGCGGAGAGATGCAGCGTGTTCGCAGCTACATGCCCAGCAGCCTGGGCAGCCACAACGACAGGCCCGGCCAATAGGTCACGACCACGAGGAACGCCAGCATGGTCAGGAGCCATGGCCACACCGCGACCGTGAGCTCGGTGATACCCATCTTGGCGATGCCTGAGGCGACGTAGAGATTGAGGCCGACCGGCGGATGGCACAGCCCGACTTCCATGTTGACCGTCATCAGGATGCCGAAATGGATCGGATCGATGCCGAGCTTGATCGCAACCGGAAACAGGATCGGCGCCATGATCAGGATGATCGAGGACGGCTCCATCACGTTGCCCGCCAGCAGCAGCAGGAGATTGACGACGAGGAGGAAGCCGATCCAGCCGAGGCCCTGGTCGATCATCCATTGCGCGAGCGCTTGCGGCACGTTCTCGTAAGTCATCAGGAACGAGAACAAGACGGCGTTGGTGATGATGTAGAGCAGCATCGCCGAAAGATTTGCCGATGACAGCAGCACGCGCGGCACGTCTCGCAGCTTCAAATCCTTGTAGATGAACACCGCGACGATGAAGGCGTACACCGCGCTGACGGCGGCAGCTTCGGTCGGTGTAAACAGGCCGCTGTAGATGCCGCCGATCACGATCACGATCAGCAGGATTCCCCAGATCGACTTCCGGAACGCGTCTAAGCGCTGCATGAACGTCGCCTTCGGCATCCTCGGATAGTCGTTGCGCCAGGCCCGATAGAACGTCGTGGCGCCGAGCAGCATGGCGAGCACGAACCCCGGCACGATGCCGGCGATGAACAGCTTGCCGACGGAGGTGTTGGTGGAGACGGCAAAAAGAACCATCGGAATCGAGGGCGGAATGAGAATTCCCAGCGAGCCGGAGGTCGTGATCACGCCCGCCCCGAACCTCTTCGGAAATCCCTGCGCGACCATCGCGGGCAGAATCACCGATCCGATCGCCACCACGGTGGCCGGCGACGAGCCGGAAATCGCGGCGAACAGCGCGCAGGCGACCACGCCCGAGAGCGCGAGGCCGCCGTACCAATGGCCGACCAGCGCGGTCGCGAAGGCGATCATCCGGCGCGCCACGCCGCCATGGGTCAGGAAGTTGCCGGCAAGGATGAAGAACGGGATCGCCATGATCTCGAAGCTCTCGATGCCGGTAAACAGCTTCAGCGCCACCGATTCCGTCCGCACGTCGGTCAGCGTGAACATGAAGCTGAGCACGGTCAGACCGAGCGCGATCGAGATCGGCATGCCCGTGAGCATCAACGACAGCAGAAGGCCGAAAACCACGGCGACACGCAGGCCCTGCGGCAACGTGATCACGTGCGCCGAATGGGCGAAGCACACGGCGACGATCAGGACCGGCAACAACATCAGGACCCAGCCGAGCGGGCTGCGTTCGTCGCGGGCAACCTGACTGCGCGTGACCGGGGCCGGATGAACCGGATCTACCTCGACGCCCTCGACGCCGGCCATGTCGTGATGAGGCAGCTCGCCGGTGCGATAGAACGACCAGGCGACCTGCAGGAAGCGGAAGCACATCAGCCCGGAGCCGAGCGGGATGGTGAGATACACCAGCCACATCGGGGCTTCGAGATCGTTGGATTGCTGGCCGGTCTGCCACATCTGGCCGACGAACGCGGCCCCGAAATAGCACACGATGGCAGTGAAAAGGGCGCCGCACATCAGGCCGAAAGTGATGACGCGGCGGCGCGATCCGCCGGGAAGGACATTGACCAGGACGTCGACGCCGACATGGATGCCGGTGCGCACCCCGTAGGCCGCACCGAACTTCGCCATCCAGATGAACATGTAGATGCAGAGTTCCTGCGCCCAGGACAGGTCGAGAGCGGCAAGCCAGACGAACGCGGCTCGCGCGGGGACGGCCAGGAAGGCCAGGTTGCGCGCCTCCGCCCATTTGGCGATGTCGATCGACAGCCCGGCGCCATAACGGTGCAGCACGGCAACGAAGATGAGCGATGTCGCAGCCGCGATCATCGTCGCGATCAGCCATTCCTCGAGATGATTGAGCACACGATTCAGTAGACGCAGCAACTTGGTCCCCCCGGCTTGGCTCATCATTCAAGAGCAACGGCCGGGAGTGCGATCACCCCCGACCGTTCATGGTTGTTCTTATGACGGCGCGGCGTCAGTTCATCTTGACGTCGAGTTCCTTGGCGACGAGATCGAGCACCTCCTGCCCGACCCGCCCCTTCGCCCATTTGTAGGTCGGCTGCATCGCCTCTTGCCATGCCTTGCGGTCGGCGTCAGTCAGATAATGCAGCGTGGTCTTGCCCGTCTTCTTGATCTCGGCCAGCGCATCCTCGTTTTCCTGGTGCGCGATCAAGTTGGTGTAGTCGGTCGCCTCGTTCATCGCCTTCTCGAGCTGGGCGCGGATATCGGGCGGCAGGCCCGACCAGAATTTCGAGTTGACGATGACGGCATATTGCAGGTGCGCGTGATAGGACACGGTGATGTCCTTCTGCACCTCGTAGAACTTCTGCGTCAGGTAGTTGGACGCGGTGTTCTCGCAGCCGTCGACCACGCCCGTCTGCAAGGCCTGGTAGACTTCGGAAAACGCCATGATCTGAGGGATCGAGCCCATGATGCGGAGATATTGGTCGGCGACCTTCGATCCGGAGATGCGGAATTTGAGACCCTGGAAATCGGCCGGCTTCATCAGGGCACGGTTGGCGGAGAGCATGTGGAAGCCGTTGTCCCAATAAGCGAGCCCGGTGATGCCCTTGGTCTCGAGCTTCTGGAACAGCCATTTGCCGATCGTGCCCTTCATCGCGTTGGAATAGGTTTGGTCGTCCTTGAACAGCCAGGGCAGGTCGAGCGCCTCGAACTCCTTGATGCCGAGCGGTGCGAACTTCGCGGTCGAAGGGGCGAGCATCTGCACAGAGCCGAGCTGCAGCGCCTCGATCTCCTCCTTGTCCTTGTACAGCGTGGAGTTCGGATAGATTTCAACCTTGACCTTGCCGTCGGTGTACTTCTCCGCGAGTTCCCTGAACTTCAGGGCGCCCTTGCCCTTGGGAGTGTCGTTGGCGACGACGTGGCTGAATTTGATGACGATCGGGCTCTGGGCCTGGACAATGGCAGGCGCCGCAAGAATAGCTGCGGCGGCGACCGCAAGAAGCAGCTTGCGCATGAAGTAACCTCCCAACAACCTCTAGAACCGGGTTCTTTTTGTTTTACAGCCCAGTTTACGGTTTCAGTAGTGGCAGCAATCCGCCACCCGAACAACTAGACCTAAGCCCAATTTGCCGCAGCGAAGCTATCTTGACGGCCGCTGAAGGCGCAACCCGGCACCCGCTCCAGCCCTGCGAAGCGAGCGCTTATGTCGCATTGCGGCAGTGCGATCAGTCCTTGCGCTGGGCGACCATGAACAGACGCCGGAACGGGAACAGCGTCTGCCCGGCCGCATTCTTCGGATAGGCCTTCGCTACCCGCTCGCCATAGGCCGCTTCGAAAGCGGCCTTCTCGTCACCCTGCAAGATGTCGAGATAGCGCGTCAGCCAGGTCCCCTTGGTCCACTCCTTCACGGGATTCTCGCCTTCGAGCACTTGCAGATATTCGGTCTCCCAGATGTCGATATTGGCCGACATCGGAGCAAGAAGACCGTGATAGTAGGCCGGCCCTTCGACCGGAGGCGGCGTGACGAGATGCGCGACCTTGGAGCGCCAGGGGCCGTCGAGCGCGGTCTCGCCGATCAGCACATGCGAAGGGGCCAGAAAGTTGCGCGGCATCTGCACCGCAAGCATGCCACCCGGTGTCACCTTCTCCATCACCGACGGAAACAGTGCCGCATGATTGGGCAGCCAGTGCAGTGCGGCATTGGAATAGATCAAATCGTATTGCTTCGCCGGGCGCCAATGACCGAGGTCTTCGTGCGACCATTCCACGTCCGGTGCGGCCTTGCGGCCGGCGGCGACCATCTCGGCTGAGCCCTCGACACCCGTCACCGTCGCGTCCGGCCAACGCTCCTTGATCAGTTTTGTCACATTGCCGGCGCCGGCGCCGAGATCGGCAACCGCACGCGGACCAGAATCCGGAATCCGCATCAAGAGGTCGACGGCGGGCCGGAGCCGGTGGCCGGAGAATTTCAGATACTGCTGCGGATCCCAGACCATCGCTCAGCGCCTTTTCTTTTTCGTGTTTCCTTCACCGTTGCTCTTGGTTACCACTGCTCGTCCCGCTCAGGCAATTCGCAAGCCGGCGGGACGGGGTCGGAAACGAACAGCAAACAAACAGCAACAAGCAAAAAAGCAAACAAGAGAGCGTCACCATGGACCTCGGGCTCAAATCGAAAACGGCTGTCGTCACCGGAGCGAGCGTCGGCATCGGCCGCGCCATCGCCAAGGGCTTGGCTGCCGAAGGCGTGCGCGTCGTCGGCGTGGCACGGCGCACCGACCTGCTCGCCGAGCTGGTGATGGAAGTCGGCTCCGGTCTGGTCACCCCGTTCGAGCAGGACGTGATGGCCAAGGACGCGGCAGAGAAGATTTCGGCCTTCGCGCTAAAAGAGCTCGGCCATGTCGACATCCTCATCAACAATGCCGGCGGCAGTCGTCCGCTGCCGGTCGACGCGCCCGACAGCCAATGGGACGAGGCGATCGCGCTGAATTTCACCAGCTACCGCCGCATCGCGCATGCGCTGCTGCCGCAGATGATCGAACGCAAATGGGGCCGCATCGTCAACATCACCGGCAAGTCCGAGCCCGAAGGCCTCAACGCCGCATTCGCCGCCAAAGCCGCCGTGCACGCCTGGGCCAAGGGCCTGTCGCGCGAGATCGGCGAGCACGGCATCACCATCAATTGCATTCCGCCCGGCCGCATCATGAGCGAACAGATCCGCCGCAACTATCCGCCGGACTATCGCGAGCGCTTTGCGGAAGAAGAGATTCCGGTCGGCTATTGGGGCGAGCCCGAAGACCTCGCGGCGTTGGCGGTGTTCTTGGCGTCGCCGGTGGCGCGGTACATCACGGGGACGGTGATCCCGGTGGATGGTGGGCTGAGAAGGTATCAGTTCTGAAGCGAACTGGCTGTTAGGCTGAATTGATTGGCCCCGGGCGCGACCTGGCTCTCCCGCTTGCCGGAGAGATCTCCGCTGTTATTCGATCACGTCGTCAGCGCGCACCAGCAACGACGGAGGTATCTCCACGCCGAGCGCCTTTGCGGTCTTGTGGTTGATGACTGTCTTGAACTGCGTCGGCTGCTCGATGGGGATCTCGGCCGGGTTAGCGCCCTTCAATATCTTGTCGACGAAAACAGCTGCGTGGCGGAACATTGCGGTGAAGTCCACTCCGTAACCCATCAGGGCGGCCCCCCGGGAGGCGACAATGGGTGCGGCAACCGATGGCACGCGGCACTTGTCCACAATCGCGGCGACCATGGACGTGTTGGTGACAAACGCGTTTGCGTCCGTGATCACGAGGCCGTCCATCGGGGTAGAGCCGACGAGTGACAGCGCGCTTTCGAGATCGCCGGGGACGTCTACCTCGATAGGTAGTAGCTCCATCTTCAATGCCTGCGCTGCGTTCCTCATGGTGCTCATTGTAGCGTTGTTCAGTGGATTCCCTCGCTGCACTAGCACCCCTACGCGTCTCGTCGAGGGAGCCAAGCCTGCGAGAATCTCCAAGCGCTTTGCAGCCAGTTCTGTAAGAAAAAAGGTCTGTCCCGTGATGTTGCCGCCAGGATGAGCCATGCTGGCTGCAAGGCCTATGGTCACCAGATCGGGGCCCACGATCATCACCGTCGGAATTTTTGTCGTCGCGTTGTGAGCGGCAAGAATCCCGGGAAATGTGGCTGTGACGAGAACGTCAACATCAAGAGCGACAAGTTCATTCGCAAGCGCCGGCAGCCTGGCGTCGTCGCCACCGGCGTCGCGATATTCGACATGGACGTTCACGCCGTTAACCCAACCGAGATCGCTGAGCCCCTTGAGGAACGCGTCTACCTCCAAATTTCGCGGTGGGGGGAGGAGAAGGCCAATTCGGCGCATTCGCTGCGCTTGCTGCGCTCGCGCTGCCAGAGGCAACGCAGACGCTACACCAACCAGAGTCAGGAATTCTCGTCGTTTCATTACCAATCCAATCCCATACAGCCTGGCTGAGAACAGGCATTGTTCTACGTAGGTCCAAGCGAGCCGATGACCGGGTCGGGTCAAAGGCGACGGTCTGCACCGGAGGCGATGACTTCTGCTCTACCCCAGACTCCGGACCTGCCGATGCCCTACGCCAACCGACGCTTAGGGCCAGAACGGGACCCCGCGTGACCGATCAACTTGATAGCAACCATACCGAATCAGGCGAGAAAAATTTCATTTAGACAATCATAGATTGCTCATTCCTCTCGCGATAAGCTCGGCTGGTAGTCTGGAAGGCACAAGGCATGGTATTCCAATGAGGAGGCGGTTGCGGCTCGCAGCTCTTGCGGCTGCGCTGGCGCTGCTCTTGAGCGCAGCGATCGTCCCGCTTGTTGACAGCTGGCATCATGTCTGCCGCCCTGGCACAGCCCTCTGCCTTCCTGTTTTTTGGTTCTATGCTGCGGGCGTCCTTGGCGCCTTTTTGGCATCTTTCATTGCGCTCAACACAGGCGAAACGGTTCGCCTTCGTTCGCTGCTTTCATTCATGCTTCTGTGCGATCTGTTCTACACTTGGATCGGTGGAATTGGCTTTATGCTGCACTTGTTCTTGCTGGCTCCCAATTTGTTTGGGCTCAAAACAGCCGATCGAATTTGGGAGTGGGCGGAACTCCCACTAATGAGTCTTATGACGGGCCTGTTCTGGGGAAATTTGATGACACTCGGGTTTGGTTTTCTGATCGGACTACCAACAATACTCTGGCTCGCATTGCGTCGAGTGCGTCTCCCATTCCTCGGTACGACCAGTTGATCAGGAGGTCAGAAAGGGGTCAATCGCGCCGGTTTGGCGCCCGGTTGCAAACTTCCGGTTCGCTCCTATGAACCGACGTTTGGCTATGCCGCGTCAACGGAAGCGATGGGCCAGCAGCGAGCCGCTTAATATCGAGGACCGCCGTTGATAACATCTCGGCTCTCTGACGTGATCGATAGCCATTGGCGAAGGTCAGGCGTTGGTCGCCGACTGCCCTGCTTTGCGCGACGGCCAATCGATCTGGCATGTCGGAAGAACCCGTACGCGGTGAGCAGGATCACAACCATTGCGGTCGCGAAGTAACCAGCCCCAAAGAAGACGATACAAGCGATCCACGCGATGAAGAACACGGCCTGCCATAGCAAGGCGAACCCAAGATAAGTTGTGCCGGTCGGGATGCCTTTGCTCATGCTGATCACTTATGCATCCTTGCAATCCGTGCCACCCCCTAAGTTGATCCTTCCGGTTTGCCGACGAGCCCATGGTGAAGATTGCGTTGCGCTCATCGAACCACGGAACTTCCGCTTCGGGTCATTCGCGTCGGTTTGGCCGGAGCACGACGACTTCCGGTCTACCCCGGTGAACTGACATTCTCAGGATAGTGGGCACGTCTCAAACGCGCCAGAAGCGGTCGACGCAGCCTTGGCGCGATGTTCGCCAGCTTCCGCCCTCAATAGACGACATGAGTGGTTGTTACGTTCTTCTGCTTAGGCCGCAGCGGAAGTCGCTCGCCTATCCGCTAAACTTTTCCGCCCGCACGCACATCATTGTGGGCCGGGGAACTGTTACTGCCGCATTGGTTTCACCGAATGGCCACGAGAGAATCCAACGCTAACCAAAGTTCGTAGATAGTGCGTTTGGTTTCCCAAACTGAGGAAAGGAATAACCATGCGCATCGTTACTGCATCCGTCATTATTGCAGCACTCTCCCTTGGGATGACCGCTTTCGTGCAGGCTCAAGGAGCGTCCCCGCAACCCAGAGCGCAGGAACCGCCTGCTCAGTCCGACACGGTCATTCGAAGCATACAGGTAGTCGACGTCAAGCAATTGCAACCTGCGGTTCGCTCAAAGGTCGATGAAATCGTCGCGCAGACAAGCGAAGAAGATTTGCAATCACTTCGGAAGTCCATCGACGCGGCACCGGCGGCAGTATCTGCGCTTAAAGCGAAGGGCTTGAGCTCGTCGCAGGTTGTTGCCATCAACATCGCCGACGGTGTGCTCACGATGTTCGCCAAGACGGCCTAAAGCCGGAAGTTCTAGTGAAAGCCCCACCATGGATTGTCACCACTCCAGGCTTAACGGTACCGTGTTCGGCATACATGATTGGCTTATCTATCTATGGGATCAAGCGGTCACGTGTCGGAAACTTGTCGAGCAGGCCGACGATCGTCTCGTTAAAACCGAACTGCTTGCGTTGGCGTCGGTCTGCGAGGAGATCGCCGGTAACATCGAAGATCATTTGGCAGGCGGGGAAGGCCGCGCGCCGCGTGGGGCAAGGCTGTCATGAAAGAGGCCGCCCAACTGAGGCGGCCTCAAATGTCCGCAAGGGGTCAAACGCGTCATTTTGACCGTGCGCCGACTACTTCTGGTCTACCCCGATTAACAAAAGTTCGCGGTGCCGGCCGGCATGTCTCAAAGGGGCCATGAGCCGAGATCGCTCCAATCAAGCAAGATACTTGTCAGGCTCCTTAGCGGCCGTACGGGAAGCAGCGGTGGCGATCGAGTGTGAGACCGAAATGCGCTCCTAGCGCAGCGATGGCCGCATCCTGCTCAGGATAAGGATCGGCATTGGATGCGGCAACGATGATGATCCGGAACCCGCCGCGATCCTTGCCATCTGGTGGCAGCATCGCTGTAGCCAATGCATTGCCCTCCCTGTCGCGCAACGTGAGGAAAAGCGGCATCGCTCGCTGTACATGGGCCTCAAGTCCGATGTCGCGCTCGATCGCGTTGGGCCGCTCCCGACGCCAGAACTGGACTGCCTTCTCCCGCTCGCGAAAGAAATATTTCTCGACTGTGTGGCTCATCAGGCGCGACTCATGCGCCGCTTCACCTTCCGTCTCGATACGGAACCAGATCTTACCCTTTGGCGCATCGCAAACATACTGCATTTCGCCTGTCCTGCGATCGCCGCCATTCTAGGGCGGCGGGCCTGCAAAGCCAATATGAGATTCGCTCCCGTGTATAACGCTGCACGATCGTATAATCGGAAGTTCGGCTGCAACACCGCGCGACTTGCCTGAGAGGCGATGGTAGAGGCTCCGATCTGATGAAGCTTCGCAAAGTGGTCCGGTACGCCCAGCCTAGTAAATCTGTTCACTGCAACGTCCGCTGTGGGTCCAGGCTGTGTAAAAACGCGGCTCCGCATCACCTCCATGCGACGAAGGCGGCCGTCGGTGTCGCTATTGAGTTCGCTGCCCGCGCCTCACGCCCGCATGGCTGCCAGCAATGGCTCGACGCCGAGGATATTCAGCACACGGGTGAGATTGTAGCTGAGTACGTTCAGC
>NZ_JARWCR020000045.1:0-70636 GCF_029846695.2 Bradyrhizobium nivariense
CTCCACCACCAGCATCCCAACCTCGGCTTCCATGACTCGATGGAAGCCACTGTGGACCCTTATCCCGGGGTCCCGATTGGATGCCGATCACCCCGAAAACGGGGTCCTTATTCCATGCCGAAACACATATTCGACGATCACGCGCCATATGATTGCCTGCAGCTTACCGTCAGCGATGGGTCTGATTGTGCCTATGTCGTGGTGAAGCGCCGCATTCACCGGCTTGCAAGGAGACGGCTGGGGGTGCCGCTGCCAATCCCGTATTCGGACATCCTGCATTGCAGTGCGCCGGAGCTGCTCGCTCGGCATCTTGAGCACATCAAACTTGCGATCCTGTGGCGGCAGCGGACCGCGGCGCTGGTCGCAGACGCGCGACTCTTTCCGGTCCAGCCCCGGGGCTTACTTCTCCCAATGCCAACCTGCTATCGCTCCCGGCTGCCGGCGCCCGACAACCTCGACACGCTGTATTCGGAAATCGTACTTCTGCCCATCTGAGCCGAGCCGCAGAAGCTCCTCGACGGCTTATGAGGAACACGACCGCCGCGCCAACTTCTTCAGGAGTGCCGAGGCGGGCCACCGGCTCAGCTGATTTACCTTCGGCGGCGAGGCGCGTGCGGCAACTTACGGAAGCTCCTTATGCTGGTGGGCGAGATGAAGCGGAGCTTACGGCTCGATGATCAGCTAACTCTCAAGCGCTCGCGCGCTTTCCGTCCGCCTCCGATACGATCGCAGGTTTGGCATTCAGCGCCTCGACCTGGAACCCCGCGACGCGCTTGTAGTTCGCGGCGACATCTTCCAGCTCCTGCTGCGACAGCACGTCGGTGACGACGTCGTAGCCGTCGGGCGCGCGCTCCTCGACGAGCTGCATCACCTGTTCGGGGCCGTTCTTGCGGTTGAGCAGGACGAGGTCGGTGGTCGCAGGCCGCCGCTCGGCCTCATAGGCCAGCAGCGCCGCTTGCGTCGGGCCGTGGGCCAGGATCTCGCGGGTGATGGTGCGGGCATCGAGGATCGCCTGCGAGGCGCCGTTGGAGCCGATCGGGTACATCGGATGCGCGGCGTCGCCCATCAGCGTGACGCGGCCAAAGGTCCATTGCGACACCGGATCGCGGTCGACCAGCGGATATTCGTAGGCGTGCGGGCAGTTCTTGATCAGGCCGGGCACGTCGAGCCAATCGAACTGCCAGCTCTCGAACCAGGGCAAAAATTCCTCCAGCCGCGCGGTGCGGTTATAGTCCTCGCGCCGCCATTGATAGGTCGGCGGCATGTGGCGCTCGGCGACCCAGTTGATCAAATGGTTGCCCGCGGCGTCCGGCGCCTTCGAGATCGGATAGCAGACGAATTTCAGGATCTCGTGGCCGGCCATGATCATGGTGCGGCCGCTGAGGAAGGCTTTTGCAGGCGTGACGCCGCGCCAGAGGATGCGGCCGTTCCAGATCGGTAGGCCTTCGTCGGGATAAAGTTTTTCTCGCGCGGCCGAATGGATGCCGTCGGCGGCGATCAGGATCGTGCCGTCGCAGGTCCCCGCGGCCTTGCCGGTCGCCTTGTCGATGAAATCGGCGCGCACGCCGTCAGCGGTTTCGCTCCAGCCGGTCAGATGATGGCTGGTCAGGATGTTGTCGCGGCCGAGGCGCTCGATCGCGGTGTCGAGCAGGAGTTGCTGGAGCGTGCCGCGATGGATCGAAAATTGCGGCCATTTATAACCGGCCTCCAGCCCGCGCGGCTCGCTCCAGATCGGCTTGCCGTGCTTGGAGAAATAGGCAAGCTCGCGGGTGCGTACGCCGCTGGCATCGAGCTTGTCCATCAGGCCGAGTTCGATCAGCTCGCGTACCGCATGCGGCAGCACGTTGATGCCGACACCGAGCGGCCGCAGTTCGGCGACGCTCTCGAACACTTTTACGGGAACGCCGATTCCGTGCAGGCTGAGCGCAAGCGTCAGCCCGCCGATGCCGCCACCGGCGATGAGTACGGTCATGAAAACCCCTCCAATTGAGGGCGTCTTGGCACAGCCTGGCGCCGGTGGGCAACTGCGAAGAGGAGGTCGTGCTATGGACCCCGGGGCCCGCAGCCGTTAACTTCCGGTTTTCCCATGAGGTCCGACATGCTCAAGCTGTACTACGCCACCGGCACCTGCGCGCTCGCCACCTACATCACCCTCGAAGAGGCCGGCGCCGACTACGCGGCTGAACGGCTGAGCTTCAAGGACAACCAGCAGAACAGCGCGGATTATCTCGCGATCAACCCAAAGGGCCGCGTGCCCGCCTTGGTGACCGATCGTGGCGTCCTCACCGAGACGCCGGCGATGCTGGCCTATCTCGCGCAGACCTTCCCCAAGGCGAAACTCGCGCCGCTCGACGATCCCTTCGACTTCGCCCAGGTGCAGTCCTTCAACTCCTACCTCTGCTCGACCGTGCACATCAACCATGCCCACAAGATGCGCGGCGCGCGCTGGGCGAGCGAAGAGAGCTCGTTCGCCGACATGAAGCAGATGATCCCGAAGACCATGGGCGCCTGCTTCTCCCTGATCGAGCAGAAGATGTACAAGGGACCCTGGGTGATGGGCGAGCAGTATACGATCTGCGATCCCTATCTTTACACCCTGTCGACCTGGCTCGAAGGCGACAGCGTCGACATCAACGCGACGCCGAAGATCGCCGATCATTTCAAGCGCATGTCCGACCGCCCCGCCGTGCGCAAGGTGATGGACGCGCAGAAGGCGTAGGAGTGCGGGAGCGTAGAGGTGGGTTACGCTTCGCCAACCCACCTACGAAGCTTTCCGCTTCTCCAATTCCCGTCCCGTCTCCAGCATCAGCCGCCGCAACCAGATCGAGCCGGGATCCATCTGTGCGCGGGTCGGGTAGAACATGAACTGCTCGTCGATGCCGGGGTCGAGCGGCGGCGTCACCGTGACGAGGCCGAACTGCTTCGACAGCGCCGCGATCAGCCGGCGCGGCACGAAGGCGACGAGGTCAGTGCGGGCGGCGACGTGCAGCGCTTCGAGATAACCCGGGACGACCAGTGAAATGTGCCGGTCGATGCCCTTGGTGCGCAGCCAGGTGTCGATCAGATCCTCCGCGCTGCCGCGGATGATGACGCCGACATGGCGTGCGGCGAGGAACGTTTCGCGCCGTTTCAGCTTCGTGCCCATCGGATGGCCGCGCCGCACCGCCAGCGCGTCGCTGTCGGTGTAGAGGAGGTGGCGGTGGAATCCCTTGAAGGCGTTGCCGATCGAGATCACCAGATCGATGGTGCGGGCGAACTCGGTGTTGAAGATCGCAGGTCCCCGCCACGGTACGATTTCGATGCGGACATTGGGCGCAAGGCGCGTCACCTTCTCCATCAAGGGCGGCATCAGGAGCTCGACCGCGAGATCCGGCATCATCAGGCGGAATTGCCGTTCGCTGCGACCGGCGTCGAAATCGTCAGGCACGAACAGCCCGCGCACCTGGTCGAGCGCCTGCGCCAGCGGCGCGCGCAAGGCTTGCGCCCGCAGCGTCAGCTCCATCCGCGCACCTGTGCGTACCAGGAGCGGATCGCCAAAGATGTCGCGCAGGCGCTGCAGCGCATGGCTCGCCGCCGGCTGCGACAGTCCGATCCGCAAGGCGGCGCGGCTGACGCTGGCCTCGCGCAGCAGTGCGTCGAGCGCGGTCAGGAGATTGAGGTCGAGCAAATTCAAATTCATGAGGCGAATAGATATCATATCCGCTATCGATTTGAAGAATTCTCGATCATTGCCGATGATCTCCAGTAATGTCACCAAACGGAGATGCCGCCATGAGCGCCGCAGCCAACAAGAAACTGATGCAGGACATTTTCGCCGCCGCCGCGAACCCGGATCCGGAGGCGCGCGACCGCGCGTTGTTCACCGCAAGCCTTGCCGATGATGCCAAATGGGTCGTGACCGGGCAATATTCCTGGTCGCGCACCTTCTCGGGGAAGCAGTCGATCCTCAACGATCTGCACGGCTATGTCCGCACGCGGCTCGTCGACCGCACCCGCACGGTCGCCCACCGCATCATCGCCGACGGCGACATCGTCGTGGTGGAAGCCAAGGGCGACAATGTCACGCCCGAGGGCATCCGCTACGACAACGACTACTGCCTGGTGTTTCGCCTGGAGGACGGCAGGATCAAGGAGATCAGGGAATATTGCGACTCGATCCTGACCGAGAAGGCGCTCGGCCCGTTTCCACCAACGGCCGTGAGGGCCGCGAGCTGAGCGGATTGAGCGGCGTCGCGTCCGCCGACCGGTGCCGTCCGCCGCGGTCGGCGATCGTCGTGCAAGCCTGGCGGATGCTCATAGATATCATGCGGGCCCGGCGAGATCGCTCCCGCGCCCGGCTTCAGCTCGCTGCCATGACCGAGCGGGAGCTTCAGGACTTCGGGATGTCCCGGTCGGAGATTGCCTACGAGCTGCATAAGCCCGCCGGCGAAAATAGAGAACGGTGGGGGCGGGGCACGTTGCCTCGCCTCCGCTGGAAGTGGTCGAGAACGCGCTCGGCAAATTGACGCAGGCGAGCGCCTGACAGGCGTCATCCGGATAAGCTGCAGCGGCCTGCACGCCGCTGCGGGCTTCGCGCCAAAACCTTGCTCACCTGCCGATAAAATCAGCAGATGTTGTGCCATCTGACGCATGCGCGCGCGAAAAATTTGAAGGTTCAATTAACGAGTGTCCCCCATTGTGTCGCGGTGCAGCGTGGGTCGCGAAAGACGCGATGTGCGGCTGCCAGGGTGGCCGGTGACGATCGCCGGATTCGGCCGGCCGCTCGAATTGACATGCATCTGGGTGGATAGTGGGAATGCCGAAACTTCGTTTGCGGATCAGGGGACGCCTGTACGCAGGCTTCATGGCCCTGGTGGCCGTCGGTCTCGTGATGGCGGTGGTTGCCGTCTGGAATTTGTGGGCGGTCCAGGATCAGGTCGGAAGACAATCGGCGCTTTCAGACAGCACCGCGCGGGTGCTGGAGATATCGACCCATCTTCAGGCCATCCAGCGCGCCAATCTGCGTTATATCTACGACGCCAGCGAGCCCGCGATGAAGGAGGCCGCGGAACGGGAGGCGGCGGCAAACGAGCTTTTACAGGTCGGGGCAAAGGGCACGCTCTCGGAAGAGCGCCGAAAGCTTTACGACGGCCTCATCGCCGACATCGCCAAGATGAAAAGCCTGCGTGACAATCTCGGCGACGCCGTCAACGACGCGAGGACGGGCAAGGCGACGCTGCTGCCGAGCGGCGACGAACTGACCGTCAAGATGGGCAAGTTGGTCGATACGGCGCGCGCAGCCGTCGACGAAGACACCGCGGCCCTCGTGGCGGACCTCGAATCCAGGCTGCTTCTCGTCCAAATCGCGAACTGGCGTTTCCTGGCCTTGCGCGACGTCAAGGGACCCGCGAACTTCAGGACCAATGTGGACAGGGCATCACAGCGCCTCGCGGCGATCGAAAAGAGTCCTCAGGCCGCGGAATTGCGGACCACGCTCGCGCCGGTGAAGACTTCGCTCGGAATCTACAAATCCGCGTTCGAGACGACGTCGGCCGCGATGCTCCAGGCCGACGAAATCTATCACAAGAACCTCGCGCCGCTGATCGTCGAGAGCATCGGCAAGCTCAAGGTCGCGGAAACCACCTTGAAGAAGGACTACAAGGATTCGCGCGCCAATGCCGAAGCCGTGATTGCCGGAACGACGTCAATTCAGGAAATCGCCGGCGGCGTTGCCACCCTGTTCGGATTGATCGTCGCCTTCCTGATCGCCCGCAGCATCGTGGGTCCCCTGACATCGATGACGCACGCGATGGGGCTGCTTGCCGGCGGCGATCTCGAGGTCGCGATTCCCGGCCGCGGCAGAGCCGACGAGATCGGCGACATGGCGATGGCGATCCAGGTGTTCAAGGACAACATGGTCGAGACCGAGCGCCTGCGCCATGAGCAGACCGAGGTCGAGGCGCGGCAGGCCGAGAGCCGCAAAGCCGACATGGTCAAACTGGCCGACCAGTTCGAGCAGGCGGTGGGCGAGATCGTCGACACCGTGTCGTCGGCCTCGCACGAGCTCGAAGCGTCCGCCGGCACCCTGACCACGACCGCTTCGCGGGCCCAGGATCTATCGACGGAAGTCGCCTCCGCGTCGCAGGAAGCCACGGCAAATGTGCAGGCCGTCGCCTCGGCGACGGAACAGCTGTCCTCGTCGGTGACGGGGATCGCGCGCCAGGTGCAGGAATCGGCCCGAATCGCCGGCGAAGCCGTCGGTCAGGCGAGCAGGACCAACGCGCGCGTCGGCGAGCTCTCGAAGGCTGCGGCCCGCATCGGCGACGTGGTCGAGCTGATCAGCACCATTGCCGGCCAGACCAACCTCCTGGCGCTGAACGCCACCATCGAGGCGGCGCGCGCGGGAGAAGCCGGCCGCGGCTTTGCGGTGGTGGCCTCGGAGGTCAAGGCGCTGGCCGAGCAGACCGCGAAGGCCACCGGCGAAATCGCCCAGCAGGTCTCGGGCATCCAGGCCGCAACGGAGGAGTCGGTCGGCTCGATCAGGGAAATCAGCGGCACCATCGAGCGTCTGTCTGAGATCTCGTCGACGGTCGCCGCTGCCGTGGAACAGCAGGGTGCGGCCACGCAGGAGATCTCCCGCAACGTCCAGCAGGCGGCCCATGGCACGCAGCTTGTGTCGTCCAACATCGGCGACGTGCAGCGCGGCGCCTCCGAGACCGGCTCGGCCTCCTCGCAGGTGCTTTCGGCGGCGCGCTCGCTGTCGGCCGACAGCAACCGGCTGCAGCAAGAGGTCAGGAAGTTCCTGAACTCGGTCCACGCCGCCTGAGCCCCGAAGCAAAAGGCCACGCGCATGCGCGTGGCCTCGAACAGCGGCGTGGCGCGATCAGGCCACTTTCGTCGTCATGTGCTTGAACATGTTGCCGCGGGCCTCGTCGTCCATCTCCGCCTTGAAGGTGAACTTGTCCTTCAGCGCGATCGCCCGCGCCGCCGCAGGCCGCGCCGATATCTCGTCCACCAGCCGCTTCACATTCGGGTATCGCGCAAAGGCGTCGTCGCCGAGCTTGAACGGCACCATCCGTGCCCAACCCCACAGCGCCATGTCGACGATCGAATAGCTGTCGCCGACCACATAGCGGCGGTCGGCGAGGTGACCGTCGAGAATCCTGTAGTGGCGATCGGTCTCGAACTGGTAGCGGTTATGCGCGTAGTCGTGGTTCTGGTCCTTCGGCGCAAAATGCTTGAAGTGCACGGCCTGACCCGAATAGGGCCCGACGCCGGTGGCGATGAACATCAGCCATGACAGCGTCTCGCCGCGAAAATTGGCGGCGGGCAGGAATTTGCCGGTCTTCTCGGCGAGATAGAGCAGGATGGCGTTGCTGTCGAAAACAATGGTGCCGCCATCGTCGATCGCCGGCACCTTGCCGTTTGGATTGATCTTCAGATAGTCCGGCGTGAACTGCTCGCCCGTGCGGGTGTCGATCTTGACCGGCTCGAAGGGCAGGCCGGACTCTTCGAGATAGAGCGCGACCTTGGTCGGGTTCGGCGACCCGTTGAAATAGAATTTGAGCATGTTTGTCTCCCCATTTCCCTTTTTAGAGAATGAACGCAGCGTCGAGGCTCTCTCTTGCCTGAACCTGGTCCGGGGGCGCAACCGGCGAGTTTGCCGTGAGGTACCTGCGCGACGCGCAGATCAGCCGGCGTAACAAAGGCCGATCGCCGCCGTAATGACCATCGCCGCACCAACCGCTTCGAGACGCAGCCCAAGCCGCGCGGCGAGGTGCATGTCGGAAGCCCGCGCCGCGCGCTCCGATCCGCGCGCGTAGCCGTGCACGATGACGTCGTGATTGAAATTGTCGTGGGCCTCGTTGCTGCTGGCGAGCCCGACGCAGATTACGAGCACGCCGAACAAGGCCAGGCCGAAAAATCCCAACAGCGCGATCAAAAACATCGGAAACATGCCGAGCAGGAAGATCGGCAGCAGCGGCACCAGCAGCAATGTCTCGGACTGTCGTCGCATGGGAGCCAACCGGTCAGGACGGGCTGATCGGCTAAACCTAGTCCTGGCGACGGCCGAGTTCAACCACGCCCGTCATTCCGTGGCGGGGGATCTTACCCCGCCGCCATGCCGGCGCGGATCTCGGCACGCAGCTCATCGATCAGCTTGAGTCCCTTTTTGGTCTCGATGTGCCAGAAGGTCCAGCCGTTGCAGGCTTGTGCGCCTTGCGCCACCGCGCCCATGCGATGGATCGAGCCGACCTTGTCGCCGAACATGATGGCGCCGTCGGCGCGGACCAGTGCGCCGAGCTTCTTCTTGGCGTCGAACAGCTTGGTGCCGGGCATGATCATGCCGCGCTCGATCAGCTCGGAGAATGCCACCCGCGGCGCTTCGCGCGCGGTCATGAACGGAGCGAGGCTTGCCTCCGGCAGCGGCTCGACCGCGGCGATGCGCGCTTCGGCCGCTTTCGCGTAGACCTTGTCGCGCTCGAAGCCGATATAGGAGCGGCCGAGGCGTTTTGCGACCGCGCCGGTGGTGCCGGTGCCGTTGAAGGGATCGATCACGAGATCGCCCGGTTTCGACGATGACAGCAGCACGCGCGCGAGCAGGCCTTCCGGCTTCTGCGTCGGGTGCACTTTCTTGCCGTCGGCGCCCTTGAGGCGCTCGTCGCCGGTGCAGAGCGGGATCAGCCAGTCGGACCGTGCCTGCACGTCCTCGTTGGCGGCCTTCAGTGCCTCGTAGTTGAACGTGTAGCCCTTGGCCTTCTCGTCGCGCGCGGCCCAGATCATGGTTTCGTGCGCGTTGGTGAAGCGGCGGCCGCGGAAATTCGGCATCGGGTTGGACTTGCGCCAGACGATGTCGTTCAGGAGCCAGAAGCCGAGGTCCTGCATGATCGCGCCGACGCGGAAGATGTTGTGATAGGAGCCGATCACCCAGATCGTCGCCGATGGCTTCATCGCGCGGCGGGCGGCAAGCAGCCATGCGCGGGTGAAATCGTCATAGGCGGAGAACGAATCGAACTTGTCCCAGTCGTCGTTGACCGCATCGACATGGGATTCGTCGGGGCGTTTGAGATCGCCCTTGAGCTGGAGATTGTAGGGCGGATCGGCGAACACCAGGTCGACCGAACCAGCCTGAAGCTTCGACATCTCGGCGACGCAATCGCCGAGGACGATGCTGTGCGAAGGCGATTCAAAGTTTGTGCGGGGCGCCCTTGCAGACGCCCCGCGACGCGACTCTACCATGACTCAAGAACTCTGACTCAGGCGACGCTGTCGGCGACGCGGGACCAAACAACCGACTGACCGTTACATTGAAGCGGCAAAGTAAAAATCGACTTAACCCGCCGCTTTCGTGAGCAGCCCTCACATCGCGCATTGCACGCGGTTCGCTCTGCGCATTCGCCGTGTTTTGCAGTGTATTTCGCGTTTCTTCGCGTTGCGGGAGTGGCCGGAGCGCAAAAAGACTCCAAATTTCTCTCGGAAAAAATTGCTCGATGCCCGGAAAAAATTGCTGGCATTGCCATGCTGTCGCACTAGGCAATAATTGCCGAGCGGGATATTGATTAACGCAATGGAAATTTTATGCGTGTGGCGCGTTGAGCTTTGGCGTCTCTGCGCCCAAATGATGCCATCCAGGACCGAGGGAAGCCGCCATGCGCTACGATGATTTCCGCCGCAGCGACGACATCGAGGATCGTCGCGACGATGGTGGCGGCGGCGGTGGAGGAGGAGGCGGGTTCGGTCTGCCCATGGGCGGCGGCGGGCTCGGCATCGGCACCATCATCGTGCTCGGCCTGGTCGGCTACGCCTTCGGGATCGATCCGCGCATCCTGATCGGCGGCGCCGAGATCCTCACCGGCGGCGGCCAGGCGCCGTCCTACCAGACCGATCGCCAGTCGTCCTCCAACGCCAAGCGCGGCGCGCCGACCGACGAGATGGGCAGCATGATCTCCGGCATCCTCGGCGAGATCGACGATCGCTGGAGCGAGATCTTCCAGGCCTCGGGCCAGTCCTACACCGGTCCGAAGGTCGTGCTGTTCCGCAACGTCACCAATGGCGGCCGCTGCGGCCGGGCAGAGTCGGCGATGGGACCGTTCTATTGTCCGCCCGACAGGACCATCTTCCTCGACACCGGTTTCTTCCGCGAGGTCGAGACGCGCTTTCGCGGCTGCTCCGGCAAGTCCGCCTGTAACTTCACCACCGCCTACATCATCGCGCATGAGGCCGGCCATCACATCCAGAACCTGCTCGGCATCATTCCGCGCGTGACGCGGCTGCAGCAGCAGGCCGGCAGCAAGGCGGAGTCGAATGCGCTCCAGGTGAAGGTCGAATTGCAGGCCGACTGCCTGTCCGGCGTCTGGGTCAATCGCGAGGCGAAGAAGCGGCCGAACTTCCTGGAGCCGGGCGACATCGACGCCGCGCTCACCACGGCGAGCGCGATCGGCGACGACACGCTGCAGCGCCAGGCCACGGGCCGCGTCGTGCCCGATTCCTTCACCCACGGCTCGGCGGCGCAACGCAAGCAGTGGTTCATGACCGGCTACCAGCAGGGCACGGTCCAGGCCTGCAACACGTTCGGCGGCGGGGCGTTGTAGCTATCCGTCATTCCGAGGCGCAGCGCGAACTATGATGCGCAATTGCGCATCTGGGAATGCAAGAGTAGCGGCGTCATCCTGAGGTGCTCGCCTCTTGGCGAGCCTCGAAGGATGGCGAGCGCCCGTCCCATCCTTCGAGGCGCGCAAGGGCGCGCACCTCAGGATGACGGCGGTGGTTGGTGAAGCAGGAGTGAAGTCGTGGCCTCCATCGACGAAACAAAACAGTTCATCCCGCTCAATATCGCGGTGCTCACCGTCTCCGATACGCGCGCGCTCGCCGATGACAAGTCTGGCCAGACGCTTGCCGACCGCCTCCTTGCAGCCGGACATCATCTCGCCGCGCGCGAGATCGTCACCGACGACGTCGAGGCGATCCGCGCCGTCATCCGCCGCTGGATTGCGGACGCGGGCGTCGACGTCGTGATCACCACCGGCGGCACCGGCTTCACCGGGCGCGACGTCACGCCGGAGGCGATCGAGCCCTTGTTCGAGAAGCGCATGGACGGTTTCTCGATCGCATTCCACATGCTGAGCCACGCCAAGATCGGCACGTCGACGATCCAGAGCCGCGCCACTGCGGGCGTCGCGGGCGCAACCTACATCTTCTGCCTCCCAGGTTCGCCCGGTGCCTGCCGCGACGGCTGGGACGGCATCCTCGCAAGCCAGCTCGACTACCGCACGCGTCCCTGCAATTTCGTCGAGATCATGCCGCGGCTGGATGAGCATCTGCGGCGCACGAAGGCGCAAGGCGCGACGGTGTAAGCATGCGCTTCTTCCCTTCTCCCTCATGTCCGCCGAAGCCTTGGCGAAGGCGGATGTGGGGGAAGGTGGCGCGAAGCGCCGGATGAGGGGTTCTCTCCGCGCGCACATTGCGAGAGAGTCGTCCTCGGAGACAACCCCCTCACCCAAGTGAGCTCGTGTTTACCTGCGTCGCTGCCCTCTCCCACAAGGGGCGAGGGCACAGTAATGCGCATCCGCTCGCTGCGAGACCGTCAGAGATCCCGTTCCCAGGTCTCGCCGACCAAATTTTGCCCGAAGCTGCGGTGCGGTTCGGTCGCGGTCATCCTGAAGCCGGCATCGTCGTAAATCTTGCGCGCGGCGATCAGGTTGCTCTGCGTCCACAGCGTCATCCGCCGATAGCCGCAGGCGCGCGCGAAGGAGACGCATTCGGCGACCAGCCGCTGGCCGAGGCCCTGGCCGCGCGCCGCCGGATCGAGCAGCAACAGGCGCAGCTTGGCGACGTCGTCGCTTGCCTTGACCAGGAACACCGAGCCGACCGGGCCACCCTCGATGTCGGCGATCCAGCAGCGTTCGCGCGAGGGATCGTAGGAGGTCATGTATTTGGCGACGATCTCGGCCACCAGCGCCTCGAAGCCGGAATCGAAGCCGTATTCGCTGGCATAGAGCGCGCCATGGCTTTGCACCACCCAGCCCATGTCGCCAGGGCGGGGATCGCGCAAGGTCGCACGCGGGGCCGGCGCGCGCGGCAGCGCGAGCAGGCGCTCGATCGTCTCCATCGCGCCGGTGAGCTTCCTGCGCTCGTCGCCCAGCAGCGGCCGCAGCATCGCGGCAACGTCGTCCTGCGTCACGCGTTCGAGCCTGGCAAACGCCTGGCGCCCCTTCGCCGTGAGGCTCAGCTGGACCTGCCGGCGGTCGCTCGCAAGCGGCTTGCGCGCGATCAGGCCGCTCTCGTCGAAACTCTGTACGATGCGGCTGAGATAGCCGGCGTCGAGCCCGAGCGCGATGCCGATCTCCTTGGCCGATTGCTCGCCGCCAGTTTGCTCGCCACCTCGGGCGAGCTCGTAGAGCACGCGCGCCTCGCTCAGCGAGAACGGGGTTTTCAGGAGCTGCTGGTCGAGCACGCCGAGCTTGTGGGTGTAGAAGCGGTTGAAGGCGCGAACCGCCCGAACCTGGTCGTCGGCGACCTGGTCGGTCGCAGTGCTTGATGGCGAAGGGATTGCTGGCATGGGAATCACCTCGATAATTGCCATTGTCAAATAATTATTTGACTTTGGCAAGTATCTGGTGGCTTCACCCGACCATGACGATCCGGCTGCGCAGCATGATCCGGGACGAGCGGCCGAGCCGCCGGAGCAGCCGCGCCTCGGAACGGCGGGCCTGGGGCGGGTAGCCGCCGATCCGGTCGTAGTGATCACGCGCGATCAAAAGTCCCTGATCGCCGAACGGGCCGACGAGCTTGCGCGTCACGGCCCGGAGGATGTCGCGGAATCCGGCATTGGCGTATGGCGAGCGCGCATAGCGGAAAACGGCCGCACGGTTCCGGCCGCTGGACGAGACGGCCTGGATGAACTGGGTGGTCTCCTCGATCCAGCCGGTTTCCAGCACGGCGCCTGCGGGAAGGAACATCAACCAGGGCGAACGGGCCTGGAGTGCGCCGGCGGCGAGCGCGGCGCCTTGCGAGGATCCCTCGAAGCCGATGAAACGGCAGCCCGCGACGTCGGCAACGCGCTCGATGACGCCGTTGCGGGTGCCGTCGACCAGGAGCACTTCCCGGACCACGCCCGCCGCGGCACCCGGTACCAGCGCGGCCAGAGTTGCGACCGTCGTCTGCTCGACGCCTTCCGTCGGTATGATGACGCTCAGCATGATTGAGGCTTCGGTGTCTGCGCTTCGGGAGAAGCGTAGCTCGTTATGATGTTGTCATAAACATGCGGCGCTGCCGAGTGCAACTTTTCGGCCGCGCCTCGGTCTACGATGGTAAACCGCTGGAGCCATCGCATCCAAATATGTCCCATGCGGGTTGGCGATATTGCCGAATGTTTCGGCGCCGGCCTGTCCTGACCGTATTAATCCGGAGGTTAGCCGCGATATTGCGCGACGTGCCAGCCGTTCGCAATCCTGCAAGAAGAGGATGCGATAGCGGATGAGCCCGGGAACGGGAAAAACGTGCAATCGCGCTGCTGACGAGGGCTTCGAATGAACGCCGATCAACTTGCTGTTAACACGCCGGCAACATCTCCCAGGCCGGACGGCGCGCCGACCTTGCGGATTCGCGCCGTGATGCTGGGTGAACGCATCAATCCCTCCGGCCTCGAGCTGGGTGCGACTGTCTCCTCGACGCCGGCCGCCTTCCGCGTCCATGCCGGCCTTGCGGTGATCTTCCGCTACGGCGTCGTGGTGCTGATCGGTCTCCTCCCTTCGGAGGAGAAGGTGCTGATCGACGGCCTGAAGCCCCGCGTGATCGGCGAGTTCAGCCCCCATGAGGAGGAGATCGCGCAGGCCCAGCTCTGCAAGGACGAAAGCGCCGAGGCGATCCTGCCGGGCGGTCCGATCTGCCTCGCCAAATTCTCCGACGACCGGCTGCTGCTGATTGCGGATGCGCTCGCCAAGAGCACCTCGCTCGCGCGCGACGAGCGCCGCGTCGCTGCGGTCTTCGACGTGATCGAGCCCTTTGCGCGCAAGCTCGCCGAGCAGGGCCGCACGCCGCCCCGGCGCAAGGGCATCTTGCAACTGATCGGCAATGCGCTTCTCGTCCAGCAGCGCGTCGCCGGCCGTGTTGCTGTGGCCGAGAAGCCGGACGTGCTCTGGGAGAAGCCCGAGCTCGACCGGCTCTATGCCCGCCTGGAAGACGAGTACGAATTGAAAGAGCGCCTCGACACGCTCGAGCGCAAGCTCACCGCCGTGTCCGAGACCGCCAACGCGCTCACCGACATCATCGACACCCAGCGCTCGCTGCGCCTCGAAATCGCGGTGGTGGTGCTGATCGTGATCGAGGTCGCGATCGGGTGTTTTCAGATTTGGTCGGGGACGCACTGACTCTGCGTCCTTGGCCGTGTGGTTCGAGACGCGCCGTAAGGCGGCGCTCTGCCACGCATTCTCAAAATGCGCACATTCTCTCAAATGCGATTGTCTTGTCGCAGCACCGCCGCACAATGCCGTGCGATCATCAGTTCCTCATTCGTCGGAATGACGAAGACATCGATGGCGCTATCGTCACCGCTGATACGCTCGCGCGCCGCATCATTCGCAGCGGCATCGATCCGCACACCGAGCCAGTCGAGACGTTCACCGATCGCGCTGCGGATTTCGCTGGCATGCTCGCCGATGCCGCCGGTGAAGACCAGGCAGTCCAGCCCGCCAAGCGTGGTCGCCATCACCGCGACTTCCTGCGCGGCACGAAACGTGAAGAGCTCGACCGCCTCCCGCGCCGCGGCCTCGCGGCTCGCAAGCAGCACGCGCATGTCCGAGGAGATGCCGGAGACACCGTGCAGGCCTGACTCGTGATAGAGCAGGTGCTGGACATCCTCGACAGACATTCTCTCGTGCTGTTGCAGATAGAGCAGCACGCCAGGGTCGATCGCGCCGCAGCGCGTGCCCATCACCAGCCCGTCGAGCGGCGTCAGTCCCATCGTGGTGTCGATGCTGCGGCCGTCGCGCAAGCCGCACAGGCTCGCACCGTTGCCGAGATGCGCGATCACGGTGCGCTTCGCTGCAAGCTGCGGCGCGATCTCGGCGAGACGGCCCGCGACGTATTCGAAGGAGAGGCCGTGAAATCCGTAGCGCCGGACGCCGCGCTCTTCATAGCGCCTCGGGAGGGCGAAGCGGCTCGCGGGCGGCGCCAGGCCGTGATGGAAGGCGGTGTCGAAACAGGCGATCTGCGTCAGGTCGGGCCGGATCGCCCTGATGGTGCGGATCGGCTCGATACAACGCGGCTGGTGTAGCGGCGCAAGCGGTGTCAGCGCCTCCAGCTTCGCGTAAACGTCGTCCGTCAGTCCGACCGGCCCTGAATAATCCGGCCCGCCGTGAACGATGCGGTGCCCCACCGCGCGCAGGCGGTGCTGGCTAAAATGGTCCTTGATGAAGGCGAGCACGTCGGCGAACAGATGACCACCGTCGGCGTTCGGCGCCTCTCTCTGCGCCTCGAACAGGTCTTCGCCCGCGGGGCTCTTCACGACGAGCCGCGGCTTCGTCTCGTGCTCGTCGAGCAGGCCCTTGCAGAGCAGGGTGGGCTCGGCCGCCGAGATATCGAACAGGCCGAACTTGATGCTCGACGATCCCGAGTTGAGAACGAGAACCGTGTTCGACATGGCTGCCCTCAGTCGCCTGGCTCCGCCGGAGTGTTGCCGCCTGCGCTGTTCGGCCAGACCCAGCCCTGCACTTCCGGCATGTCCTCACCGTGCTCGCGCACATAGTGCGAATGCTCGATCAGCTTGTCTCGGAATTGCTGCTTCACCTGCGCCGCCTTGGCCGCGAGCCCCGGCACGCGCTCGATCGCCTCGATCGCGAGGTGATAGCGGTCGAGCCCGTTGAGCACGACCATATCGAACGGCGTCGTCGTGGTGCCTTCCTCGGCAAAGCCACGCACATGCATGCCGGCATGGTTGGTGCGGTTATAGGTCAGCCGGTGGATCAGGTAGGGGTAGCCGTGATAGGCGAAGATCACCGGCTTGTCGCGTGTGAACAGGCCGTCGAAGTCGCGATCGCTGAGGCCATGCGGATGCTGCTCGTTCGGTTGCAGCGTCATGAGGTCGACGACGTTGACGACGCGGATCTTCAGATCGGGCAGCGCCTTGCGCAGCAGGTCGACGGCCGCAAGCGTCTCCAATGTCGGCACGTCGCCAGCGCAGGCCATCACGACATCGGGCTCGCTATTCGCGTCTTCCGTGCCGGCCCAGCTCCAGATGCCGATGCCGGCATCGCAATGCGTGGCCGCTTCCTGCATCGACAGCCATTGCGGCGCCGGCTGCTTGCCGGCGACGATCACGTTGATGCGGTCATAGGTGCGCAGGCAATGATCGGCGATCCACAGCAGCGTGTTGGCATCCGGTGGGAAGTAGATGCGGACGATGTCGGCCTTCTTGTTGGCGACGAGATCGACGAAACCGGGATCCTGATGGCTGAAGCCGTTGTGGTCCTGACGCCAGACATGCGAGGTCAGCAGATAATTGAGCGAGGCGATCGGGCGCCGCCATGCGAGATGCCGCGTCACCTTCAGCCATTTGGCGTGCTGGTTGAACATGGAATCCACGATGTGGATGAACGCCTCGTAGCAGGAGAAGAGGCCGTGTCGGCCCGTGAGCAGATAGCCCTCTAACCAGCCCTGGCAGAGATGCTCGCTCAGCACCTCCATCACGCGGCCGTCCTGGGCGAGATGCACGTCGTAAGATTCGGTCTTTTCCATCCAGACGCGTTCGGTCGCCTCGAACACCGCATCGAGCCGGTTTGACGCGGTCTCGTCCGGGCCCATGATGCGGAAGTTACGCGCCTCGGCGTTGAGGCGGATGACGTCGCGCAGGAATTTGCCGAGCTCGCGGGTTGCCTCCGCCACGACGCCGCCAGGTTGCGGCACCTCGACGGCGAAGCTGCGGAAGTCCGGCAGCTTCAGCTCCTTCTTCAGAAGTCCGCCATTGGCGTGCGGATTGGCGCCCATGCGGCGATTGCCTTCGGGCGCGAGCGCCTGGAGCTCAGCAATGAGCGCACCGCTCGCGTCGAACAGCTTTTCCGGCTCGTAGCTGCGCATCCAGTCTTCGAGAATCTTCAGATGCGCCGGATTCTCGCGGCAGTTCGCGACGGGCACTTGATGCGCACGCCAAAAACCTTCGACCTTCTTCCCGTCGACCTCCTTCGGGCCGGTCCAGCCCTTCGGGCTGCGCAGCACGATCATCGGCCAGCGCGAGCGTTCGACGCTCTCGCGACTGTGGCGGGCGTGCTGCTGGATCGAGCGGATGCTGGCAAGCGTGACATCGAGCGCGTCCGCCATGGCCTGGTGTATCAATTTGGGGTCGTCGCCCTCGACGAACAGCGGCTCGTGGCCGAACCCGCGGAAAAGATCGCGGATCTCCTCGTCGCGCATCCGCCCGAGCACGGTGGGGTTTGCGATCTTGTAGCCGTTGAGATGCAGGATCGGCAGCACCGCGCCGTCATGCTTGGGATTGAGGAACTTGTTGCAGTGCCAGGACGCCGCGAGCGGGCCGGTCTCGGCCTCGCCGTCGCCGACGACACAGGCGACGATCAGGTCGGGATTGTCGAATGCCGCGCCATAGGCATGCACCAGCGCGTAACCGAGCTCGCCGCCTTCATGGATCGAGCCCGGCGTTTCCGGCGCCGCGTGACTCGGGATGCCGCCGGGGAAGGAGAACTGCCTGAACAGTTTGCGCAATCCGTCCGTATCGCGCGCGATATCGGGATAGATCTCACTGTAGCTGCCTTCGAGATAGGTGTTGGCGACCATGCCTGGGCCGCCATGGCCGGGACCGCAGACATAGATCACGCTCAGGTCCAGCGCGCGGATGACGCGGTTGAGATGGGCATAAATGAAGTTCAAACCGGGCGTTGTGCCCCAATGGCCGAGCAAACGCGGCTTGATGTGCTCGGGCCGCAAGGGCTCGCGCAGCAGCGGGTTGTCGAGCAGGTAGATTTGCCCGACGGAGAGGTAGTTCGCAGCGCGCCAGTAGCGATCGAGCAGATCGAGGTCGCTGCTCGCTACGGCCGCTTGTTGTTGATTTGTCATGTTCTTGCCGACCTTCACCCCAGCGATCGTCACCAACATTGTTCTGCGACGATTGATCCCTGTCCGGGATCAGACGAAATCGTCGCGATGGGCAGGTTGCGTGAGGTCAAAGACGCGCCTGAAATTTGGGCGGCTACGGTGCATGGGGTTGTTTTTCAGGTTTATTGTTTGTGTTCTTGATTTGTTCTTTTGACGTGCTATGTTGGCTTCATGAGTCCAGCATCCTCTCATGCTCTCAAGCACCCGCCGGTCACGGCGCCCTCCGAGCCGGCGGGTGCGCTTTCAGATGTTCCCGCCGATTTCCCCGAGCTTGGCGTCGCCATCGACCGCGCGCGCAGGCGAGGGCGGGGTGCGCAATCCAACGCCAGCGGCCGCTTCGAGGCCGAGGCGCGCGTCGCCTTCGACGATGGCTGGCAGAGCCTTGAAGAGCTGCCGCCGTTCAAGACCACGATCGGGATCGACACCTCGCGCAAGGTGATCACTCGCAACGATTCTCCCGACATCGGCTTCGACCGCTCCATCAATCCCTATCGCGGCTGCGAGCACGGCTGCGTCTATTGCTTCGCACGGCCGACCCATGCCTTTCTCGGCCTGTCGCCGGGGCTCGACTTCGAGTCAAAGCTGTTCGTGAAGCCCGATGCGCCCACGCTGCTCGAGAAGGAGCTCGCGGCGCCCGGCTACGAGCCGCGGATGATCGCGATCGGCACCAACACCGATCCCTATCAGCCGATCGAGCGCGAGCGCAAAATCATGCGCGGCATTCTGGAGGTGCTGGAGCGTGCCGGCCATCCCGTCGGCATCGTCACCAAGTCGGCGCTGGTCGTGCGCGACATCGACATTCTCGCGCGGATGGCCAAGCGCAACCTCGCCAAGGTCGGGATCTCCGTTACCTCGCTCGATCCGAAACTGGCGCGCGCCATGGAGCCGCGGGCGTCGACGCCGCCGAAGCGGCTGGAAGCGCTGAAGCAGCTCTCCGACGCGGGCATTCCGACCACCGTGATGGTCGCGCCCGTCATTCCCGCACTCAACGATTCCGAGATCGAGCGTATTCTGGACGCCGCAGCTCATGCCGGCGTCAAGGAAGCCTCCTACGTGCTGCTGCGGCTGCCGCTGGAGGTGCGCGATCTCTTCCGCGAATGGCTGATGGCGAACTATCCGGACCGCTACCGCCACGTCTTCACGCTGATCCGCGACATGCGCGGCGGCCGCGACTACGACGCGAAATGGGGCGAGCGGATGAAGGGCACCGGCCCGATGGCCTGGACCATCGGCCGCCGCTTCGAGATCGCCTGCGACAGGCTTGGGCTGAACAAGCGGCGCTCCAAGCTGACGACGGATCATTTTGCCAGGCCGAAGCGGAACGGCGATCAGCTCAGCCTGTTCTGAGGGACGAAGTGGGAGAGGTGTCGTATGAGTAAGGAACTGCCAGCTCCAATCCCGCGGCTCACCGTCATCACGCTGGGCGTGAATGACATCCGCGCCAGCATTGCCTTTTACGACGCGCTCGGTTTCTCGCGCCGGCTGAAAGTGACCGGTGAGGCCGTTGCGTTCTATGACACCGGCGGTTCGGTGCTGGCGCTGTTTCCCTGGGATCAGCTCGCGGTCGACGCCAAATTGGCTGATAATCCGAGGCCATCGACGTTCCGCGGCATGACGCTCGCATGGAACTGTCGCGCGCGTGAGGAGGTGGACGCGGTGCTGGCTTTCGCCGTCAGCAAGGGAGCCGCGCTGCTGAAGGCCGCGCATGAGACCGACTATGGCGGCTATTCCGGCTATTTCGCCGACCCCGACGGCCATCCCTGGGAGGTCGTGGTCGCGCCCGGCATCGATGTCGGCGAGGACCGGCGGGTGCATCTGGCGGAATAGGGCGGCTGACTTGAATAACGGGAATTGTCCGAGGTTCCCGGTTGCGCAGGCGAGGCGCCTTGCGCACGATCCCGGCCATGATTCGGGATCAATCCGCAAAAAAGCCGGCCAAAGGCGCGCCTGAGAAGGCTGCGCCCAAAAAATTGGTCAAGGCGGCGCCGGCTGGCAAGAGCGCCATCATTGTCGCCCCGAGCTTCCGCCGCGAGCGCGCGCTGATCAAGCGCGGCGTCTGGCCGGTGGCCGGCTGCGATGAGGCCGGCCGCGGGCCGCTGGCCGGTCCTGTGGTGGCGGCTGCGGTGATTCTCGATCCCGACCGCATCCCGCGCGGCATCGACGATTCCAAGCGCCTGACGGCCGAGGAGCGCGAAAGGCTGTTCGACAAGATCTGCGCCACCGCCCAGGTCTCGGTGGCCGTCGCCTCGCGCTCCCGGATCGACCGCGACAATATCCTGCGCGCCTCGCTGTGGGCCTTGAAGCGCGCCGTGGTGGCGCTGCCTGAGGCGCCCCGGCACGTCTTCGTCGACGGCCGCGACCGCCTCGATACGGAATGCGACTGCGAGGCCGTGATCGGCGGCGACGGCATCGTCCTGTCGATCGCTGCGGCCTCCATCGTCGCCAAGGTGACGCGGGACCGCCTGATGTGCGCGCTGGCGCAGGACTGCCCCGGCTACGGTTTCGAGCAGCACAAGGGCTACGCCGTTCCCGAGCACCTCGACGCGCTCGACCGCCTCGGTCCCACCGTCCACCACCGCAGCTTCTTCGCCCCTGTCGCCGCCGCCCGCGCCAAGCACATGCCCTGGACGGTCGAGCCGGCGCAGGACCTGTTTGCGGTGACTGACGTCGAGGTGCAGGTGGAAGCAAGCGTGGAAGCAAGCGTGGAAGCCGACGCGGCGGCAAATCTCTAGACGAGACTCGGTTGCCACGACGCGTGCCGCCCTCTATCAAAACACTCGTGAGCGATTAGGGCCGGCTGAACGGGTTGGCTGCATCTTTCGGACGTTGCATGCGGTTTACCTCCCTGGTCATCGAGCTCATTCGTGCCCGGCCGCGGCTGATCGTGTGGATCGCCGTGTTGTTGCAGGCCGCGATGTGGCTGTTCGTGGCGCTGGTGTTCTACCGCAGTCCGCCCGGCAGCCTTGCGACCGTGCTGGCGTTCGGCCGCGAATACCAGGTCGGCACCGATCTCGGGCCGCCCTTGCCGGTCTGGCTCGCCGACATCGCCTATCGCGCCGCCGGCGGCCACGTGTTCGGTGTCTACGTCCTGGCCGAGCTCTGCGGAATCGCGACCTTTATCACGCTCTATCATCTGTCCCGCGCGGTGGTCGGCCCCCAGCAGGCGGTGCTGGCGGTGCTGCTCACCATGACGGTGCTGGCGTTCTCGTCGGCCGCACTCGACTTCGGCCCCCTGGTGCTGGCGCGGCCGCTCTGGGCGCTGCTGCTGCTGCATTCCTGGCAGATCATCGGCCAGCGCCGCAGCACCGCCTGGTTCGCCTGGTCGATCGAGGCCGGCCTCTTGCTGCTGACGACGCCGGCTGCGATCTTCCTCCTGCCGCTGCTCATCGTCTTCGCGCTCGCAACCGCGGGCGGCCGCCGCACGTTGCGCGCATTTGATCCGCTGTTTGCGCTGGTGGTCGTCGCCGTGCTGGCATTGCCCTATGCCGTCTGGATGATGCGCGCCGAGGCGCTCGTCCTGCCGGCCCTGCCTGAGGTCGCCGAGCTCAATGCCCGCGCGCTGCACGCGGTCTGGCTGCTCGGAGGGCTCCTGCTCGGCGCGGCGGCGATCCCGGCGCTGACGGTCCTCAACACCGCCCCATTCGTTCCCAAGAGCGAGGAGGCGCCGATCATCTACCGCCCGCCGGTCGAGCCGCTCGCGCGCAACTTCGTCTATTTCTTCGCGCTGGCGCCGGCGCTCGGTGCGGTGCTGATCTCCGGCCTGCTGGGCCTTGACACCGTCGTCGGCGGCGCCGGCGTCGTGCTGGTCATGTCGGGGCTTGCCGTGGTCGTGGTGGCCGGCGATCTCATCGCGATGCGCCGCGCGAAGATGCTGCGGATGGTGTGGGCCGCTGCCGTCGTGGCGCCCGCAATCGGCGTCGTGCTCGCCGTCCTGTTCCTGCCCTGGACCGGTGCCAACGAGATCGCGACCTCGATGCCGGCGCGGGCGATTTCGGACTTCTTCGACGAGAGCTTTGCCCGCCGCACCAATCATCGCCTGCGCGCGGTCGCCGGCGAGACCCAGCTTGCGAGCCTGATCACGCTGCATTCCGGCCGGCCGCATCTCTTCATCGATGCCGAGCCCGCGCGCACACCGTGGATGAATCAGGCAAAATTCAGCGAGACCGGCGGCGTCGTGGTCTGGCGCGCCTCCGATACCGCCGGCACGCCGCCTCCGGACATCCTCGCGCGCTTTCCCGGCATCGTGCCGGAAGTGCCGCGTGCCTTCGAATGGCTGGTGACCGGACGCCAGCAGCTGCTGCGGATCGGCTGGGCCATCGTGCGGCCGAAGGGGACGTAAGCGGCTCTCTGCCCCGGACGCTGCGCGGCACCATAAGCGCGTTTACGCGCGTCTTCGACACGCTATGGTGATGCGCTGCAGAGCCGGGGCCCATGTTGCGGCAGTCTGGGTCCCGGCTCTGCGAAGCAGCGCTATCGCGCTGCATCGCGTCCGGGACACGAGAGGACTATCCCGCCAGCACCTTCGCGACAGCGCGCAGATCCTGCCAGGCCAGCCGCTTGTAGGATGGCGAGCGCAACAGATAGGCCGGATGGAAGGTTGGCAGCGCGCGGATGGTGCGCGCGCCGGTCTCGTAGTCGAACCAGCGCCCGCGGGTGCGCATGATGCCTTCGCGGGTCGAGAGAAGGGTTTGCGTCGAGGGATTGCCGAGCGTCACCAGCATATCCGGATTCACCAGCTCGATCTGGCGCTGGATGAAGGGCAGGCAGATTTGCGTCTCCTGCGGCGTCGGCGTGCGGTTGCCGGGCGGCCGCCAGGGAATCACGTTGGCGATGTAGGCGGTGGTGCGGTTGAGGCCTATGGCTCCTATCATCAAATCGAGCAGCTTGCCGCTGCGCCCGACGAAGGGCAGCCCCTCGATGTCCTCGTCGCGGCCCGGCGCCTCGCCGACGAACATGATGCGCGCCTGCGGATTGCCGTCGGCGAAGACCAATCGTGTCGCCGTGTGCTTCAGCGCGCAGCCGTCAAAACTCTGCATCAACTCGCGCAGCGCCTCCAGCGTCGGCGCGGCGCGCGCAGCCTCGCGCGCCGAGGCGATCGCGATGTCGGGCGCGGGCGCCGCCTCGCCGCGCATCACCGCCGGCGCGGCGACTGGCCGCGGTGCCTCGACCGGAGGTGCCGCGCGCGGGGCCGGAGGCGGGGCGTCCGCCTCGGCCATGCGGTCGAACGGTTCCTCCGCGAGCGCGCAATCGACACCCGCCTCCAGATAGAAGGCGAGAAGGTCTCGGACGGTGGGTGCGGGTTCGGGGATCATTTGGAAAGTCGGACTTTAAATCAGTTTGGGGCGCCGTGCACCCCGGCGGAACGCGATTCCGAGGTTGTCCTACCCGGAAAAATCGGAAACAAGAGGGCGCAATCGACCAAGGACCGTCTCAAGGGCTGAGATCAGATGAGCACCGAAGAACTTCCCCCGCGCGAATCCATGGAATTCGACGTCGTCATCGTCGGCGCCGGCCCCTCGGGCCTGGCGGCGGCGATCCGGCTGAAGCAGCTCAACGCCGATCTCAACGTCGTCGTGGTGGAGAAGGGCTCCGAGGTCGGCGCGCATATTCTCTCCGGCGCCGTGATCGATCCGGCCGGGCTCGACAAACTCGTTCCCGACTGGCGCGAGGATTCCGACTGCCCGCTGAAGACACAGGTGAAGGACGACCGCTTCTACTGGATGACGGGCGGCGGCGCGATCAAGCTGCCGAACTTCATGATGCCGCCGCTGATGGACAATCATCACTGCTATATCGGCTCGCTCGGCAATGTCTGCCGTTGGCTCGCGCGCAAGGCAGAGGCCCTCGGCGTCGAGATCTATCCGGGCTTTGCCGCCGCCGAAGTGCTCTATGACGAGCAGGGCGCGGTGAAGGGCATTGCCACCGGCGACATGGGCATCGGCCGCGACGGCAAGCCGAAGGACTCCTTTACCCGTGGCATGGAATTGCTCGGCAAGTACACGCTGTTCGCCGAAGGCGCCCGCGGCAGCCTGACCAAGCAGCTCATCGCCAAGTTCGCGCTGGACTCCAACAGTGAGCCGGCGAAGTTCGGCATCGGGCTGAAGGAAGTCTGGCAGATCGATCCCGGCAAGCACCAGAAGGGCATGATCCAGCATTCGTTCGGCTGGCCGCTCGATCTGAAGACCGGCGGCGGCTCGTTCCTCTATCACTACGACGACAATCTCGTTGCCGTCGGCTTCGTCGTGCATCTCAACTACGACGATCCGTATCTGTCGCCGTTCGACGAGTTCCAGCGCTTCAAGACGCACCCCTCGATCCGCGGCACCTTCGAGGGCGCCAAGCGGCTCGCCTATGGCGCGCGCGCCATCACCGAGGGCGGCTATCAGTCGGTGCCAAAACTGAGCTTCCCCGGCGGCGCGCTGATCGGCTGCGCAGCCGGCTTCGTCAACGTTCCCCGCATCAAGGGCGTGCACAATGCGATGGGCACCGGCATGCTTGCTGCCGAGCATGTCGCGGCGGCGCTCGCCGCGGAGCGTGCCAACGACGAGATCGTCGACTACGAGAACGCCTGGCGCTCCTCCTCGGTCGGCAAGGATTTGTTTCTGGTCCGCAACGTCAAGCCGCTATGGTCGAAATTCGGCACCGTGCTCGGCGTCGCGCTCGGCGGCTTCGACATGTGGTGCAACACGCTGTTCGGCGCTTCGCTGTTCGGGACCCAGTCGCATGCGAAGCCCGATCGCGCCACGCTCGATCCGGCCAAGAGCCATGCGCCGAAGAACTACCCGAAGCCTGACGGCAAGATCACCTTCGACAAGCTGTCCTCGGTGTTCCTGTCCAACACCAATCATGAGGAGGACCAGCCGGTCCATCTCAAGGTCACGGACATGAACCTCCAGAAGACCTCCGAGCACGACGTGTTCGCCGGCCCCTCGAATCGCTATTGCCCGGCCGGCGTCTACGAGTGGATCGAGGAGGGTTCGAGCCCGCGCTTCCAGATCAACGCCCAGAATTGCGTCCACTGCAAAACCTGCGACGTGAAGGACCCCAACGGCAACATCACCTGGGTTCCCCCGGAGGGCGGCGGCGGCCCGAACTACGAGGCGATGTAAGCGGGGTCGCCAAGCCACGACCGATGTGACCAAGGCTCAATGTGACTAAGGTTACGTGACCGAAGCATTGTGACGCACGATCGCGTGAGGACCGGGCCGCGGTTGCGGTCCGCGGCCACGATAAGGCCATACTAGCAGCGTCTTGGGGCGCTCTTGACCGGTCACTTGGCCGATTTGGGGCGGGCGGAGGCGATCGCCCGGCCCGAATCCTTGCGGTGAAGCGCCAAAAGCGGCATTGTCGGCCTGACGGTTCCGGGTCCCGATGCCACCGGCCGCGTTCGCATGCGATACGGCCTTTTGCTGCAAACCCAGGCACTACCAACTCAAGGCGAGCCCTGATGCTTTCAAATCGTTTCAACCGCTGGACTGTTGCCGCCATCGCCCTCATGGGCACAGCGATCGCGACGGTCCCCGGCGCGGTCCTGGCGCAGACGCCGGATCATCCGTCCGACACGGCGGCGCAGTTTCCGACCCGAAACGATTTGAAGGCGCTGACCACCTCCGGCAGCTATCTCGCCGCCCGCCATGCCAGCGTCGAGCGCGACGCGGCCTCCGCCGCCGCGTTCTACCGCTCCGCTCTGCGTTCCGATCCAAAGAACAATGAGCTGCTCGACCGCGCCTTCATCTCCTCGGTCGCCGACGGTGACATCGACGAGGCCGTCAAGCTCGCCGAGCGCATCCTCACCATCGACAAGACCAACCGCGTTGCGCGCCTCGTCGTCGGCGTGCACGATCTCAAGTTCAAGAAGTACGCGACCGCGCAGACCAACATCAACCAGTCGATCCGCGGCCCGATCACCGATCTCGTCGCCACGCTGCTGTCGGGCTGGGCCGCCTATGGTGCCGGCGATGCCAAGGGCGGCGTCGCCACCATCGACAAGCTGGCCGGCCCGGAATGGTATCCGCTGTTCAAGGACCTCCACGCCGGCATGATCCTCGAACTCTCCGGCAAGGAGAAAGACGCGGGCACAAGGTTCGAGCGCGCCTACAAGCTCGACGATTCCATGCTGCGCGTCACCGAGGCCTATGCGCGCTGGCTGTCGCGCAACAAGGACTCGGCCGCCGCGACCACCGTCTACCAGGCGTTCGACAAGAAGCTCGCCCGCCATCCGTTGATCGTGGAAGGCCTGCGCGACACCAAGGCCGGCAAGAAGATGCCGCCGTTGGCCGATTCCGCGCAAGCCGGCGCCGCCGAAGCGCTCTACGGCATTGGCGCCACGCTGACCCGCCGCGGCGGCGAGGATCTGGCGCTGGTCTATCTCCAGCTCTCGCTCTACCTCCAGCCCACCCATCCCCTGGCGCTGCTCTCGCTCGCCGATCTCTATGAATCGGTGAAGCGGCCGCAGATGGCGATCAAGGTCTATGAGCGGGTGCCGTCGTCCTCGCCGCTCAAGCGCAACGCGCAGATCCAGCTCGCCATCGATCTGGATTCCGCAGACCGCACCGACGAGGCGATCAAGATCCTCAAGGGCGTCACCACTGAGGATTCCAAGGATCTCGAAGCCATTATGGCGCTCGGCAACATCGAGCGCGGCCGCAAGAAGTTCGGCGAATGCGGCGCGACCTATTCGCAAGGCGTCGACGTGCTGCCGGCCGGCAACGACAAGGCCAACAGCGTCTGGTACTATTATCGCGGCATCTGCGAGGAGCGCTCCAAGCAATGGGGCAAGGCCGAAGCCGACATGAAGAAGGCGCTCGAGCTGCAGCCCGACCAGCCGCACGTCCTCAACTATCTCGGCTATTCCTGGATCGACCAGGGCGTCAATCTCGACGAAGGCATGAAGATGATCAAGCGGGCCGTCGAGCAGCGCCCGGACGACGGCTACATCGTCGACTCCCTCGGCTGGGCCTATTACCGCATCGGCAATTACGAGGATGCGGTGAAGAACCTCGAGCGCGCGATCGACCTCAAGCCCGAGGATCCCACCATCAACGACCACCTTGGCGACGCCTATTGGCGCGTCGGCCGCACGCTGGAAGCCAAGTTCCAGTGGGCGCACGCCCGCGATCTCAAGCCCGAGCCGGATGAGCTTCCGAAGATCGAGGCCAAGATCGCAAACGGTATGACCGACGACAATTCGAACTCCTCGGCTGCGCAGGCGGAGAAGGAGAAGAAGAAGGACGACGGCAAGGGCGGCTGAGCTGAGGGCATGATCCGGAACTGTGTGTAGCGGTTTTCCGGTAAGATCGTGCGAAGGAAGAATTAAGTTCTGGGGGCGTGTCGCCAATGCCGGCGTTCATTGAAGAAGGGCGCGCGAAGGTCAATCTGAGCCTTCGCGTGGTTGGCCGTCGTGCCGACGGCTATCATGATCTCGAAAGCGTCGTCGCCTTTGCCGACTGCGCCGACCGGCTGACGCTGGAGCCCGGCGGCGAGCTGAAGCTCACCACTACGGGGCCACTGGCGGCGGCCTGCGGCGATATGGCCGACAATCTCGTATTCAAGGCAGCCAAGCTCCTGGCCGACGCCGTGCCGAACCTGAAGCTGGGCGCCTTCGCGCTCGACAAGGTGCTCCCCGTCGCGGCCGGCATCGGCGGCGGCTCGGCTGACGCCGCGGCGGCGCTGCGGCTGCTGGCGCGTCTCAACAATCTGTCGCTCGACGATCCGCGGCTCCAGAAGGTCGCGCTCGCGACCGGCGCCGACGTGCCGGTGTGTCTGTTCTCGCGCGCCTGCGACATGACCGGTGTTGGCGAGCAGCTGCTGCCCTTGATGCTGCCGAGCATGCCCTGCGTGATGGTGAATCCGCGCGTGCCGGTCGCGACCAAGGATGTGTTCAAGGCGCTGGGCCTGCGCAACGGCGAACTTTTGGTCGGCGCCACCTCCGTCCTCGACGCTCCGGCCTGGCCGGACGAGGGCGCCTCCATTGCCGATTGGGTCGACACGCTCGAGACCGTCGCCAACGATCTCGAAGCCCCCGCGATGCGCATCGAGCCGGTGATCGGCGACGTGCTGGAAGCCTTGCGTGGCTCCGCCGGCGTCAAGCTCGCGCGCATGTCCGGCTCGGGTGCGACGTGCTTTGCGATCTATGGCGCGGCCGCCGAGGCGCATGCCGCTGCCGAAAAGATCCGCAGGGATCACTCCGGCTGGTGGGTGCACGCGGGGACGTTGAGCTAAATATTTCCTCGGCGACGAATCGTAGTCCGGATCAGCGAAGCGATATCCGGGATTCTTCGTCGGGCTACGAGTCTGAGCTAACCGCCCTCATCGGCCAGCCCGAGAAACTTCCGGATCTCAGCCAACACTTCCTGCGGCTTGTCATGTTGCAGCCAGTGTCCGGCGCCAGCGATGGTCTCGACGCGCGCCTGCGGGAAATAGCGCTCCAGGCCCGTGGCCCTCGCGCCAGCCAGGAAGCTTTCGCCGGCATTCAAGAGCAGCGTCGGACAGGTGATGCGCGACCACAACGCGATGTGATCGTCCGGCCAGAGCCGGTGCGGCGCAGAGGCGCGCTGGTAGGGATCGAACTTCCAGCTATAGGTGCCGTCCTCGTTCTGCCGCGCGCCGTGGGTGGCGAGATGCAGCGCGAGGTCGCGGGACAGCCGCTTGTTGTGAAGGACCATCTGCGCCGCCGCGTCTTCGAGGGTCGAATAGCGGCGCGGTGCGCGGTCGTGCAGCTTGTCGAGCTGGCCGACCCATTTGCTGATGCGCTCATGCGCCGGCGGTTTTGATGTATCCGGCAACATTGTCACACCGTCGAGCACGACCAGCTTCGAGACCTGTTCGGGGAATGACCCTGTAAAGATCAGGCTGACCATGCCGCCCATGGAATGACCGATGAGAGTCACTTGAGGCGCTGCGATGGCACCGACGAGCTGGGCGAGATCGTAGACATACTCCGTCAGCGCGTAGCTTCCGCCCCTGGTCCAGTCGGAATCGCCGTGACCGCGCAGGTCGGGTGCGAGCACGTGAAAATGCGGCTGCAGCGACCGGGCGATGAGGTCCCAGCTCCGGCCATGATCGCGGCCGCCATGGACCAGGACGGCGACGGGGGCGCTGTCGTTGCCCCAGTCGGCATAGTGCAGCCGCAGGCCGTGCGATTCATAGAAGCGGCTTTGCGGGGCGGGCATCGTGGAGCTATCCATTCACGGGCCGCCGCGCCAGCGCGAGCGACAGGCCGAGGCCCGCGATGAAGACGCCGGAGCCCTGCGTGAGACGCCGCATCAGATGCGGCCGTCCGATCAGTTGCGTGCGTGTCGCGGAGGCCATCAGCACCACCACGATATCGGCGAGCGTGTTCAGCGTCACCGAGGTCGCACCCAACATGATGAATTGCAGCGTCGGGTTCGATCCCGCCGGGTCAAGGAACTGCGGAATGAAGGCGAGGAAGAATGCGGCGGTCTTCGGGTTCAGCGCCTCGACCAGCACGCCGTCGCGAAAGGCGCGCTTGTCGCCGACGGGCTCGCTGTCGAATGACAGCGCGCGGCTGGCGCTGCGAAAAGTCCTGATGCCGAGCCAGACCAGATAGAGCGCGCCGACAAATTTCACGGCGGCAAACAGCTCGGCGCTGGCAAGGATGATCGCGGAGATGCCGAGGCTGCCCGCGACCACATGAAACAGCCCGCCGAGCGCGGTGCCCGCGGTCGATGCAAAACCGCTGGCGCGCCCTTCCGACAAGGTCCGTGCCGCGACGTAGAAAATGCCGGGGCCGGGAACGGCGGCAATGAGGAAAGCTGCGGCCAGGAACAGCCAGAAATTCGTTTCGATCATCCTGTTTTCGTAGCGCAGCTTGCCGCGATTGCAAGCCCTCTTGCCTAGCCGATCCTGCGGAAGATCACGCTGGCATTCACGCCGCCGAAGCCGAACCCGTTGGAGATGGCGTTGAGCATCGGCATCGGCCGGGCCGCGCCGGAGACGATGTTGATGCCGTCCGCCCCCGGATCAGGGTTTTCGAGATTGAGGGTCGGCGGCGCGATCTGGTCGCGCAAGGCGAGCACGGTGAAGATCGCCTCGAGCCCTCCGGCGGCGCCGAGCAGATGGCCGGTGGCCGATTTGGTCGCGCTCACGGCAATGCCGCGGCTACGGCCGAACAGCGCGGCAATCGCGCCAAGCTCGCTCTCGTCGCCGGCCGGCGTCGACGTCGCGTGCGCGTTCAGGTGCTGCAAATCCGCGGGCGCAAGCTTCGCCTGCCGGAGCGCGATCTCCATGGCGCGCCGAGCGCCGTCGCCATCGGGCGGACCCGATGTCATGTGATAGGCGTCCGCGGTCGTGCCGTATCCGACGATCTCCGCGATCGGCGTCGCGCCGCGCGCCAATGCATGCTCCAGCTCCTCGATCACCAGGATGCCGGCGCCTTCGCCCATGACAAAACCGTCGCGGTCGCGATCGAACGGGCGCGAGGCGCGCGCCGGCTCGTCGTTGAAGGAGCTCGACAGTGCGCGGGCCGCAGCAAAGCCGCCGAGGCTGACGATGTCGATGCAGGCCTCCGCGCCGCCGCAGATCGCCACATCAATCTCGCCCGCGCGGATCATGCGCGCGGCATCGCCGATCGCCTGAACGCCGGCGGCGCAGGCCGTGACCGGTGTGCCCAGCGCACCCTTGTAGCCGTATTTGATCGAGACGTGGCCGGCCGCGAGATTGGCGAGGAAGGCGGGGATCGTGAACGGCGACAGCCGGCGCGGGCCGCGCTGTTCGGTGATGCGCACCGCCTCCGCCATCGCCGGAAAACCGCCGACGCCGGAGGCGATGATCGTCGCGGTTCGTTCCTGCGCCGCCGCGTCCTGCGGCGTCCATCCGGCCTGCGCAACCGCTTCCGCGGTGGCGAGCAGCGCGAACAGGATGAAGCGGTCCATCTTGCGCTGGTCTTTCGGCGCGGCGGCCTGCGCGGGATCGAAGCCGCCGTCCGCGTCATCGGCCTTGCCGGGCACGAGGCCGGCAATGCGCGCGGGCAGCGCCTGCGACCATTCCGGCAGCGGGCGCAGCCCGCTTTGGCCGGCGAGCAGCCGGCGCCAGGACAGTTCGACACCGCAGCCGAGCGGCGACACCGCGCCCATTCCCGTCACGACGATACGACGCATGTCAGTCTCCCACCGGCGCGATGGCCGGGTTCATGGCCTTGAGCAAAGTGAGCCGTTGGCGCATCCCGCGGCTGGCGCGGGGACCAGCGATGACGACCGCATTGGCGAGCGTGATCGGCCGCATGTCGGCAGCGTCGACCACGACAGGATCGAACGGATGAATATCGTCGCGATTCGCCAGCAGGATGGATTCGCCCTTCGGCGCGAGATGCTTGTTGCCCCAGGCGAGCAGCGCGACGATCACGGGAAAGAAATCCCGCGCCTTGTCCGTCAGCACATATTCGTAACGCGGCGGCCGCTGGTGATAGCGGCGGCGGACGAACATGCCGCTCTGGGTGAGATGGGCAAGACGCCGCGACAGGATGTTTGGCGCGATCCCGAGGCTTTGCGAAAATTCGTCGAACTTTGTTGCGCCCTGGAACGCATCCCGCAGGATCAAAAGGCTCCACCATTCGCCGACCGTCTCCACGGCGCGGCCGACCGGGCATTCCAGGATGGAGGGGGATTTGGGCTGCATGGTGGGAAGGTAGGGAGCTAACTTGCAAAATGCAAGTCAGTGGGCGGCAGCAGGTGCGGGGGAGAGTTGACCGCAAGAGGACCGACCTGGGTCCCTGAGTGCAGCGAGCTCTTGCGTATCACCGTCACCCTGAGGTGTGAGGCGAGCGACGCAACAGCGTCGCTCGCCGGGCCTCGAAGGGCGACGGCCCCGGCTGCATCTCGGCCGTTCATCCTTCGAGGCTGCCGGCGCGATGCTGTGCATCGCGCCATTCGCGCCTTAGGATGACGGAGCTGGCGGTGGTGCGAAAATCAGAAACGGCGTCAGGCTGTCGCCTAATGCGACCGTGCCAGACAGAACGCCACGACCTGCTCCAGCGCGCTCTTCATCGGCGAGGACGGGAACAGCGCCAGCGCATCCACCGCCATGGCGCCGTAGTGCTGGGCGCGGCTCCGCGTGTCTTCGAGCGCACGATGCTTGTTCATCAGCCCGATGGCGTGGTCGAGGTCGGTGTCGCCGATCTCGCCGCGCTCAAGCGCGCGGATCCAGAAGGCGCGCTCGGTGTCGTTGCCGCGGCGGAAGGCGAGCACGACGGGCAGCGTGATCTTGCCCTCGCGGAAATCGTCGCCGGTGTTCTTGCCGAGCTTGGCACTCTTGCCGCCATAGTCGAGCACGTCGTCGACGAGCTGGAACGCGATGCCGAGATTCATGCCGACCGAGCGGCAGGCGGTCTGTTCCGCCTTCGGGCGGTTGGCGATCACGGGGCCGACCTCGCAAGCGGCGGCGAACAGCTCGGCGGTCTTGCCGCGGATCACGGCGAGATATTCGTCTTCGGTGGTCGCGGTGTTCTTGGCGGCGGCAAGCTGCATCACCTCGCCCTCGGCGATGGTCGCAGCGGCCGCGGAGAGAATGTCGAGCGCACGGAGCGAGCCGACCTCGACCATCATGCGGAAGGCCTGGCCGAGCAGGAAGTCGCCGACCAGCACGCTCGCCTCATTGCCCCAGAGCATGCGCGCCGACAATTTGCCGCGGCGCATCTCGCTCTCGTCGACGACGTCGTCATGGAGCAGGGTGGCGGTATGCATGAACTCGACGCTTGCCGCGAGCTTGATATGGCCGTCGCCGGTGTAGCCCGCGAGGTTGGCCATGGCCAGCGTCAGCATCGGCCGCAGTCGTTTGCCCCCGGAGGAGATCAAATGGTTGGCGACCTCCGGGATCATGGTCACGTCCGAACCGGTCCGCGACAGGATCGTGGCGTTGACGCGCTCCATGTCACCGGCGACAAGGGCAACCAGCTCTTCGATCGACGCGCCGGGAGTTTCGAAAGGTACGATGACGGCCACGCCGGTCTCCAATATTTGCCCCGGAAGGGCTATTCTGATGGAAAGACAATAGAAACTGGACGGGGATGCGGCAAGGGCCGTGGAACCATTGACATTGCCGCTCAACCCCCGTCAGGCAGGAGGCCTGTATTTTGCGAGAACTGGTTCGGACCAACGATATGGTGCTGGTGTCGGCGATCGGCGCGCTGCTCGACGGCGCCAACATCCATCATCTGGTGCTGGACCAGAACATGAGCATCATCGAGGGCTCGCTCGGCATTTTGCCGCGGCGGATCCTGGTGCATGAGGACGACGCCCTCGAGGCCCGACAGCTTCTGACCGAGGCCGGCCTCAGCCACGAACTGCGCGGCGATGAGTGAAGCGCTGGCAGACCTCACCGAGGACGCCTTTCTCGGCGGGCAATTGCGGCTGAAGCAGAAGCGGTCCGGCCATCGCGCCGGGCACGACGCCATTTTGCTCGCGGCGGCGACGGAGGCGAGGGCGGGCGACCGCGTGGTCGACCTTGGCGCCGGCATCGGCACGGCTGGGCTGGCGCTCGCCCGGCGCGTGGCGGGGATCAGGCTCGGCCTGGTCGAGATCGATCCGGAGCTGGCGGTGCTCGCGCGCGCCAATGCGGCGGCGAATGCGATTGCCGCCGAGACGATCGTGCTCGACGTCACGGCGGATGCGCAGGCCTTCGCGGCGAGCGGGCTCGCGCCCGACAGCGTCGACGTGGTGCTGATGAATCCGCCTTTCAACGATCCCGCTCGCCATCGCGGCTCGCCCGATCAGGCGCGCCAGATCGCGCATGTAGCGACCGAGGAGACGTTGAATGCGTGGGTGCATGCGGCGCGGCGCATCCTCCGATCGGATGGCGCGCTGACCCTGATCTGGCGCGCAGATGGGATCGCCGAAGTTTTGGCAGCGCTGTCACGCGGCTTCGGAAGTCTCGCGATCCTGCCGCTTCATGGCGAGGCGGCACGGCCGGCGATCCGCGTGTTGGTGCGCGCAGTCAAGGGCGGCCGGGCTCCGACGCGCGTGCTGCCGGGGCTCATGCTCAACGACGGGCCAGGCGCGCCGAACAACGAGGTGAGGGATATCCTGGAGGGAAGGGCGGTGTTGCCGCTGGCTGAGTCGTGACGGCTTACTGGGGAAGCGATTCCGACTGCTGCTCTTGCGGAGACGTCAGGCGGATCGCCATGAACAGCGCACCGATCAGCAGCAACAGCAGATAGATTTTCATGGTGTTCTCCGCTGGCCCATTGCAGCCTCTCAACGGAGTTTCTGCAAAACACGTTCCGGGCCCTTCCAATGACAGTCGCGTGATAAGAAATGGTTAATCAGAGGTAACGGCATGGCCGAACAATTGAACGATCGTGAGAGTTCCGGCCTGGCCGACAAGCTCATGCAATATCTGCCGGCGCGCTTCCGTCCCGGCACGCCCGTGGTGCCGGTGGTGCGGCTGTCCGGTGTGATCGGCGCGGTGACGCCGTTGCGCCCGGGCATGACGCTCGCGACCCTCGCGCGGGTGCTTGAGCGGGCGTTTTCGATGCGCAACGCCAAGGCGGTGGCGCTGGTGATCAATTCGCCCGGCGGCTCGCCGGTGCAGTCGCGCCAGATCTATCTGCGCATCAAGCAGCTCGCGGCGGAGAAGAAGCTGCCGGTGCTGGTATTCGTCGAGGACGTCGCGGCGTCCGGCGGCTACATGATCGCCTGCGCCGGCGACGAGATCATCTGCGATCCATCCTCGATCCTCGGCTCGATCGGCGTGGTCGGCGGCAGTTTTGGTTTCCAGGAGGCGATCAAGCGGCTCGGTATCGAGCGGCGCCTCTACACCGCCGGCGTGCACAAGGCGATGCTCGACCCGTTCCTTCCTGAAAACCCCGACGACGTCGCCAAGCTGAAAGCGCTCCAGCGCGAGATCCACCAGATCTTCATCGCGCTGGTGAAGGAGAGCCGCGGCGCGCGGTTGAAGGGCAACGACGACACCCTGTTCACGGGCGAATACTGGGCCGGCGAGAGCTCGATCGCGCTGGGGCTCGCCGACAGTATCGGCGATCTCCGCTCAACTCTTCGTGCCCGCTATGGCGAGCAGGTTCTCACCCCCGTGATTGCCCAGCCGACCGGTCTGCTCTCCAGCCTTTTGGGCCGGAAATCGCCCGGCGCGGGGCAGCTTTCGGCCCTGGAATCATTGGCCGGTCTGCCGGACGATTTGATCTCGGCGGTCGAGACGCGCGCGATTTGGGCGAAATTCGGGTTCTAGGCGGCGCCCTCCCGCGCCATTTGGTCCCAAGGAGACTTGAAGCTGAGCCAATTGCGGCGCGGCCCGGTCTGCGCAAGAATGCGCGTGGGGGCTGAGCATTGAACAAGGATCGACCGATGCCGCCGTTCGTCGCATTCGCGGGCGTTCTGGGCGGGCTTGCCGTGGTCCGCTGGGCCTACAAGACCGCTGTCAGGATCAACCAGGAGCTCGAGGAGATGCGCCTCTCGCGCGTCGCCGAGGCCGCCCATAGCGGGGCCATCCAGACGCTGAAACAGGACCCCGTCACCGGAGCCTATCGGCCGGGTTAGCTCTCTCCGCAGTCACGGTGCGCCCCCTCTCCCGCTTGCTTGCGGGGGAGGGTTGGGGAGGGGGTGTCTCCACAAGCGAGACCGCCCCTGAGGATGGAGCCCTCACCCGGCGCTCTCGGGACGATGCTTCGCATCGCCCGGCGAGCGCCGACCTCTCCCGCAAGCAAGCGGGAGAGGCTAAGAACCCAGCCGTGCCTTGATTCCCACCCCTGCCGTCGATACGGTCCCGCGCGATTCAAACCCCCGCGAGAGCCTGATCTGACGATGGACGCCTCCTTGCCCGCCCATATGCGCCCGGAACGCTCGTTCCAGGGCTTTATCCTCGCGCTCCAGCGGTTCTGGGCCGAGCAGGGCTGCGTGATTCTGCAGCCCTACGACATGGAGATGGGTGCGGGTACCTTCCATCCGGCGACCACGCTGCGCGCACTCGGGCCAAAGCCCTGGAACGCGGCCTATGTGCAGCCCTCGCGCCGGCCCAAGGACGGCCGCTACGGCGAGAACCCGAACCGGATGCAGCACTACTACCAGTTCCAGGTGATCATGAAGCCGTCGCCGCCGAACCTTCAGGAGCTGTACCTGAAGTCGCTCGCCGCGATCGGCATCGATTCCGCCGTGCACGACATCCGCTTCGTCGAGGACGACTGGGAGAGCCCGACGCTGGGCGCCTGGGGCCTCGGCTGGGAGTGCTGGTGCGACGGCATGGAAGTCAGCCAGTTCACCTATTTCCAGCAGGTCGCGGGTGTCGAATGCGCGCCGGTCGCGGGCGAGCTCACCTACGGGCTCGAGCGCCTCGCGATGTATGTGCAGGGCGTCGATCGGGTCTACGACCTCAACTTCAACGGCCGCGACGGTGACGCCAGGGTCACCTATGGCGATGTGTTCCTGCAGGCCGAGCGGGAATATTCGAAGCACAATTTCGAAGTCGCGGACACCGCGATGCTGTTCGAGCAGTTCAAGATGGCGGAATCTGCCTGCAGGAAATATCTCGACGCAGGTTGGCAAAAAAATTCGGAGTCCGGCAAGCGCGAGGCGCATCTGATGGCGCTTCCGGCCTATGACCAGTGCATCAAGGCGAGCCACGTCTTCAACCTGCTCGACGCGCGCGGCGTGATCTCGGTGACGGAGCGGCAGAGCTATATTCTTCGCGTGCGCGACCTGGCAAAGGCTTGCGGCGAGGCCTGGATACACACCGAAGCCGGTGGAGCGGCCTGATGCCTGATTTGTTGCTCGAACTGTTCTCGGAAGAAATCCCCGCGCGGATGCAGGCCAAGGCGGCGGACGATCTGCGGCGCATGGTCACCGACAAGCTGGTTGCCGAAGGCCTCGTTTACGAGGGCGCCAAGGCGTTCGCGACGCCGCGGCGTCTTGCGCTCACCGTGCACGGCATCCCCGCGCGCCAGCCCGATCTGAAGACCGAACGCCGCGGACCGAAAATCGGCGCGGCCGATGCGGCCGTGCAGGGGTTCCTGAAAGCGACGGGTCTGACATCGCTCGACGAGGCCAAGATCCAGCGCGACCCGAAGGGCGACTTCTACATCGCGCTGATCGAAAAGTCCGGCCGCGATGCGATCGACGTGCTCGCGGAAATCCTCCCCGTGATCATCCGCACCTTCCCCTGGCCGAAATCGATGCGCTGGGGCGCGCGCTCCGGAAAACCGGGATCGCTGAGCTGGGTGCGCCCGCTGCACGCGATCACCGCGACGTTCGGGCCCGAGACCGAAGAGCCAGACGTCGTCAAATTCTCGGTGGACGGCATCGAGACGGGCCAGACCACCTACGGCCATCGCTTCATGGCGCCTGACGCGATTCCTGTACGCCGCTTCGAAGACTACGAAGCGAAGCTGAAGGCTGCCAAGGTCATTCTCGATCCGCAGGCGCGCAAGGACATCATATTTGCCGACGCCAAGGAGCTGACGTTCGCGCAGGGGTTCGAACTGGTCGAGGATCAGGTGCTGCTGGACGAAGTTTCCGGCCTGGTCGAATGGCCGGTCGTCATGATGGGATCGTTCGAAGAAGAGTATCTCGCGATCCCGGAAGAGGTGATCCGCGCCACCATCCGCAACAACCAGAAGTGCTTCGTCGTCAGGGATTCCAAGACGGGCAAGCTGACCAACAAGTTCGTCCTCACCGCCAATATCGAGGCGGCCGACGGCGGCAAGACCATCGTCGCCGGCAACGAGCGCGTGATCCGCCCGCGCCTGTCGGATGCGAAGTTCTTCTATGAGACGGATCTGAAGACCAAGCTGGAAGATCGCCTGCCGAAGTTCGAGCAGATTGTGTTCCACGAGAAGCTCGGCACCCAGGCCGCGCGCATCAAGCGGATCGAGCGGCTGGCCGCCGAGATCGCGCCGCTGGTCGGCGCCGATGTCGCCAAGGCGACGCGCGCTGCACATCTGGCGAAGGCGGACTTGCTGACCGAAGTCGTCGGCGAGTTTCCGGAAGTGCAGGGCCTGATGGGCAAGTACTACGCGCTCGCGCAGGGCGAGGACGCCTCGGTCGCCGCCGCCTGCGAGGAGCACTACAAGCCGCAAGGCCCCGCTGATCGCGTGCCGACCGATCCGGTGAGCGTCGCAGTGGCGCTCGCGGACAAGCTCGACACGCTCGTTGGCTTCTGGGCGATTGATGAGAAGCCGACGGGGTCGAAGGATCCGTATGCGTTGCGTCGCGCGGCGTTGGGCGTGATCCGGTTGATTGTCGAGAATGCGCTTCGGCTGTCGCTGATGAAGGTGGCTGCGTCCGCGCTAGCTGGCTCGTCGGTGAAGCCTGCGGATGCGCAGAAGCTCCCGAGCGATCTGCTCGCCTTCTTCGCCGACCGCCTGAAGGTCCAGCTACGCGAGCAGGGCGCGCGGCACGATCTCGTCGACGCCGTGTTCGCGCTCGGCGGCCAGGACGACTTGCTCATGATTGTCCGCCGCGTCGAGGCGCTGGGCAAATTCCTCGAGTCTGACGACGGCAAGAACCTGCTCGCCGGCATCAAGCGCGCGAGCAACATCCTTGGCATCGAGGAGAAGAAGGACAAGCGGACATTCGAGGGCGCCCCGGATGCTGCGCTCTACAGCCTTGGCGAGGAGAAGGCGCTGGCCAAGGCGATCGGCGAGGTGGCGGCGGAAGCCAGTGCCGCCGTCGCGAAGGAAGACTTTGCCGCCGCGATGAGCGCGATGGCGAAGCTGCGCCCGCCGGTCGATGCGTTCTTCGACAAGGTCCGCGTCAATGACGACGATGCGAAGGTGCGCGAGAACCGCCTGAAGCTGCTCAACGAAATCCGCAGCGCCACGCGCGCGGTGGCGGATTTTTCGAAGATCCAGGATTGATCTCGTGCCCCGGACGCAGCGCAGCGCTTCTTAGCGGTGCGCTGCTGAGCCGGGGCCCATGCCGCCGCAAAAAGATTCTGGGTCCCGGCTCTGCGCCGCAACGCTACGCGCTGCGTCGCGTCCGGGACACGAGAGCACCCGCACACGAAGCACAAAGGAAACCCCGCCCGGCGGGGGGAAGACCGGACGGGGCCTGATGTCCGATAACACTGCTCGCGCCAGCCTGATATGACGCGCCGGACATCTAGAGCGTTGTTAGTCCATCACCTCGACGATGCGCCGCGAGCGCGGCTCGACCAGCACGGTCTCGCCGTTCACGACGGTGTAGCGATAGGTGGTGGCGCCAAAACGTTGCGGCACGTCATAATAGGTGACGCCGCTTTCGGGTAAAGTGGCACCGACCACCACGCGATCCGGGATACGGAACGTCGGCACACGTTGTTCGACGACATAGTCACGGAAAGCCGGCCGCTGTTCGACCGCAATCGTCGGGCCGCTGTCGACTACGACGGGCGCGCGTCCCACCGTGACGCTGCTTTGCGCCTGCGCCGCAAGGGGCGAGCCGATCGCGGCCGCGAGCGCTGCAAGAGCAAGAATCCTGTTCCGCATGGGCAACTCCTTCGAGAAGGTTTTCGGGAAGCGCGAGTGGCGCGACCGGTTGCCAATGCATGCGTCCTCGCGATGTTCCGGAAAAGACCTGCCGCATTCGCGGCATTTTCGGGCAGTTTTCGCGGAGCCGGGAACTCGCGCATCCCCCAGTGCGTCTCTACCCGCGGAACCCGGTCCGCTATGATCCCGCCGCGATTCGCCCCCACCCCACGGAAAGACAGTTCATGCACATCACCGTCGCCCACATCTCGCCAATCCTGTCGCTGCTTGCGGGTGTGCTCATCCTGATCATGCCGCGCCTCCTGAACCTGATCGTCGCGATTTTTCTCATCATAAATGGTGCGATCGGGCTCGGATTATTGAAGTGGCTCCATCTCTAGGCCTTCATTCTGCGGAACTCTTCGACTTGCGCGGGCCTGCCCAAAGTGGTGTAAGGCGCGCAATTACCCATTCCTCTCGCAGGTTGTGTGCAAGCTATGGCCAAAGCCGCCTCGAAAATACCAGCGAAATCAAAGTCCTCCCCCAAGACGAAAGCCGCGCCGGCGGCCCGTAAGGCACTTGCCAAGAGCGCCCCGAAGCCGGTGGTCAAGGCCGTTGCCAAGGCCGCTGTGAAATCCGCTGCCAAGCCGGCTGTGAAGCCTGCCGCCAGGACTGTTTCCAAGTCTGCTTCCAAGGCTGTTTCAAAGACACCGACGAAGCCGGTTGCGCCGAAGGTCGCCGTGAAGCCGGCACCGAGCAAGGCTGCGCCAGCCAAAGCTGCACCAACCAAGGCCGCGCCTGTTACGGCCAAGGCCGGCAAGTGGGTGTTCACGTTCGGGGACGGCAAGGCCGAGGGCAAGGCGGAGATGCGCGACCTGCTCGGCGGCAAGGGCGCCAACCTCGCCGAGATGGCCAATCTCGGCCTGCCGGTGCCTCCGGGCTTCACCATCCCGACCTCGGTCTGCACGTATTTCTACGCGCACGACAAGTCCTACCCGAAGGAATTGCAGTCGCAGGTTGAGAAAGCGCTCGACCATGTCGGCAAGTTGACCGGCAAGATCTTTGGCGATTCCAGGAACCCGCTGCTCGTCTCCGTGCGCTCCGGCGGCCGCGCCTCGATGCCGGGCATGATGGACACCGTGCTCAATCTCGGCCTCAACGACGAGACCGTGGAAGCGCTGTCGGAGCTGTCGGGCGATCGCCGCTTCGCCTATGACAGCTATCGCCGCTTCATCACCATGTATTCGGACGTGGTGCTCGGCTTCGAGCATCATCACTTCGAGGAGATCCTCGACACCTTCAAGGACAGCCAGGGCTACACGCTCGACACGGATCTCTCCGCCGACGACTGGGTCGATCTGGTCGGCAAGTACAAGGACGCAGTCGCGCGCGAAACCGGCAGGGATTTTCCGCAGGATCCGCACGACCAGCTCTGGGGCGCGATTGGCGCGGTGTTTTCATCCTGGATGAACGCCCGCGCGGTAACCTACCGCAGGCTGCACGACATTCCGGAATCCTGGGGCACCGCGGTCAACGTGCAGGCCATGGTGTTCGGCAACATGGGCGAGACCTCGGCGACCGGCGTTGCCTTCACCCGCAATCCCTCGACCGGCGAGAGCAAGCTCTACGGCGAGTTCCTGATCAACGCGCAAGGCGAGGACGTGGTGGCGGGCATCCGCACGCCGCAGGACATCACCGAGGAGGCCCGGAAGGACTCCGGCTCCGACAAGGCGTCGATGGAATCGGCGATGCCGGAGGCCTTCAAGGAGCTGACGCGGATCTACACGCTGCTCGAGAAGCACTATCGCGACATGCAGGACATGGAGTTCACGGTCGAGCAGGGCAAGCTCTGGATGCTGCAGACCCGCGGCGGCAAGCGCACCGCCAAGGCGGCGCTGCGCATCGCGGTCGAGCTCGCCAATGAAGGCCTGATCACCAAGAAGGAAGCGGTGGCGCGGATCGACCCCGCCTCGCTCGACCAGCTGCTGCATCCGACCATCGATCCCAACGCCAGGCGCGACGTGATCGCGACCGGCCTGCCGGCCTCGCCGGGTGCGGCCTCCGGCGAGATCGTGTTCTCCTCGGACGAGGCGGCCAAGCTTCAAGCCGACGGACGCAAGGTGATTCTGGTCCGGATCGAGACCAGCCCCGAAGACATCCACGGCATGCACGCCGCCGAAGGCATTTTGACCACCCGCGGCGGCATGACCTCGCATGCTGCGGTGGTCGCACGCGGCATGGGCAAGCCCTGCGTCTCCGGCTGCGGCACTGTCCGTGTCGATTACGGCCGCGGCACCATGAGCATCGGCTCGCGCAGCTTCAAGACCGGCGACGTCATCACCATCGACGGCTCGCTCGGCCAGGTGCTCGCCGGCCGCATGCCGATGATCGAGCCGGAGCTGTCCGGCGAGTTCGGCACGCTGATGAAATGGGCCGACCAGGTCCGCAAGCTCGGCGTGCGCGTCAACGCCGACACGCCGGAGGACGCGCACACCGCGATCAAGTTCGGCGCGGAAGGCATCGGGCTCTGCCGTACCGAGCACATGTTCTTCGAGGAGACGCGCATCCGCACGGTGCGCGAGATGATCCTCTCCGAGGACGAGCAGTCGCGCCGCGCTGCGCTGGCAAAACTGCTGCCGATGCAGCGCGCCGACTTCGTCGAGCTGTTCGAGATCATGAAGGGCCTGCCCGTCACGATCCGACTTTTGGATCCTCCCCTCCATGAATTCCTGCCGCACACCCATGCCGAGGTCGAGGAAGTGGCGCGCGCCATGAACACCGACCCGCGGCGCCTGGCAGACCGCGCGCGCGAGCTCTCGGAGTTCAATCCGATGCTCGGCTTCCGCGGCTGCCGCATCGCGATCGCGTACCCCGAGATCGCCGAGATGCAGGCACGCGCGATCTTCGAGGCGGCGGTCGAGGCCGAGAAGCGCACCGGCAAGGCCGTAGGCCTCGAGGTGATGGTGCCGCTGATCGCCACCAAGATGGAGCTCGACCTCGTCAAGGCGCGCATCGACGCCACCGCAAAGGCGGTGATGCGCGACACCAACACCAAGCTGGCCTATCAGGTCGGTACCATGATCGAGCTGCCGCGCGCCTGCCTGCTCGCGGCCGAGATCGCGGAGAGTGCCGAGTTCTTCTCGTTCGGCACCAACGACCTCACGCAGACGACCTATGGCATCAGCCGCGACGACGCGGCGAGCTTCCTCGGTCCCTACGTGACGAAGGGCATCATGTCGGTCGATCCCTTTGTGGCGCTCGACCAGGAAGGCGTCGGCGAGCTCGTCAAGATCGGCGTCGCGCGCGGCCGCAAGACGCGCGCCTCGCTCAAGGTCGGCATCTGCGGCGAGCACGGCGGCGATCCCGCCTCCGTCGCCTTCTGCCACGCGATCGGCCTCGACTACGTCTCCTGCTCGCCCTATCGCGTCCCGATCGCCCGCCTCGCCGCCGCGCAAGCCGCGCTCGGCAAGGCGATCGCGAGCCAGGCGTAAGCTAAGCGGCGAGTTGAAATATTGAGAGCGAAAGAGGCGGGGCAAACCCCGCCTCTTTCATTGGAAGCGATGCTCTCGCCACACAGTCATTGCGATCACCACACACTCGCTGTCATCGCCCGGCTTGACCGGGCGATCCAGTACGCCGAGACGTTAGTGCTTGAACGCAGAAGCCGCGGCGTACTGGATGCCCCGCCTTCGCGGGGCATGACAGTGTTGTTGCCGCAACGACGGGAACCTATTTCGCCTTCCGTATTGATACGTGCGCGCAAGAGTTCCTTCACCATTCGCGTTGACCAATTGTTTACCCCGTCGCGTGAGGGCGCATTTACCAACGCGCATCATCACCCCGTGAAAACACCTGCGATTGCTTGCGTGTGCCGCATGCGCAACGCCGATTAACGCCCCGGCAACCTAAATTAGATACTCACGATAAAGATCGAATTGCACGGATGTACTGCGGCTCGATTTTTCTAGCGTAAGCGTAGCGTGAGCGTATCGATGTTTTTGTTGCGTAACCATCCGAAGGGCGCGCGGTTCGCGTCCTTCGGCATCGGTCTCTGCATCTTCGCATTGATGCCGAGAGAGACCGGCTATCAGGACATTGCCTCGCTGCTGGCGCGTCAACCCGGCGTCGCTGAGCGCTGGCAGAAGCAGGTGTTCTCTGCGGCGTCCTCCATACAGCTCGCCACCTACAGCTTTTCCCGGCCGATCGGCACTTCGGTTCCGCTGAGCGCGATGGTTCGCCTCGCGAGCCTCGATGGCCGCGACGTCACCGGCGCGATCGGCCGCAATCCGGCGCTTCAGGCGCCGCCGCGCTACCAGGCCGCCGACTTTCCCAAGGTCGATCGCTCGATGAAGGGCGATCGCCTCGCAACGATCACGCCGACGCAGGCTCCCGAGGCGGGCGCGTCGACGGCAGCGCCCGCGCAGGAAGATCCCGCGACGTCGAACAGCTCGGTGTTCGGCGCCAAGACCGTCGCGTTGCCGCAAGCCATGTCGCCGGAGTCCGCAGCCGCGCTCGATCCCGAGCTCGCGGAAGCGTTGCGTGCGCCGCCGCTTCCGCAATACACCAATGCGCCACAAGCCAGTGACGCTGCGCGCTCGCTCGCGCTCCAGCCGCTCGAAGCGCTGAAGCAGGCCACTATTCCGGCTGCACCGCCGCGCGATCCATTCCGCGTCAAGACCTCGAACCTGTTCTTCGGCAGCTCCTCGCTGGGCGGCAATGTCGAGAGCATCGAGAGCTGGCAGCCCGGTGCCGAGCCGCTGATCGTGATGCCCGACCCCGACATGAAGGTGACGGCCTCGCTGTCGCCGCCGTCGGAGGATATCGCCAGGGACATCGAGAGCGGCGAGAGCGTCGCGCCGAAGGGCGAGGTCAACGCCGACAACCAGCGCGCCAGATCGCCGGCGGAGCGGCTCGCACTCGACGACAAGTCGCGCGCGAAGTCTGAAAAGTGCCTCGCGGAAGCCGTCTATTTCGAGTCCCGCGGCGAGGCCGTGCGCGGCCAGATGGCGGTTGCGCAGGTGGTGATGAACCGCGTGTTCTCCGGCAAATATCCGGACACGGTGTGCGGCGCGGTCTATCAGAACAAGCACCGCCATCTCGCCTGCCAGTTCACCTTTGCCTGCGACAACAATGCCGACGTGATCCGCGAGCCCGAAATGTGGGAGCGTGCGAAAAAGATATCGAAGGCCATGCTCGACGGCCAGATCTGGCTGCCCGAGGTCGGCAAGTCCACGCACTACCACGCCTACTGGGTGCGTCCGTCCTGGGTCGCCGAGATGAAGAAGATGTACAAGACCGGCGTGCACACCTTCTATCGCCCGCGCGCCTGGGGCGACGGCAGCGAGGAACCGAGCTGGGGCACCCCGGCGCAGACCGCCGCGCTCTCCGCCGAGCTCACCCAGGAAGCCAAGAGCTCCGCCGAGATGGGCGCGAGCGAGCGGCGGTAGCCTTTCTTACCTCGCCCCGCTTGCGGGGAGAGGTCGGATCGCTCTTGCGATCCGGGTGAGGGGGTACAGGTCTCTCGACGGTCACGCATGTGGAGAGGCCCCTCACCCCAACCCTCTCCCCGTAAGAACGGGGAGAGGGAGTAGACCGCCTCACGCCTCGATATCCAGCGCGCAGTCGAAATTCGGCGCCGAATGCGTCAGCGCGCCCGCCGACGCGTAGTCAACGCCGGTCGCCGCAATCGCCGCGATCGAGTCCAGAGTGACGCCGCCGGAGGCTTCCAGCTTGAGACGGCCCTCGTTAAGCCTGACCGCCTCACGCAGCGTTGCGAGGTCCATGTTGTCGAGCAACACGGCGTCGGCGAGGCCGGTGTCGAGCACCTCGCGCAACTGCGGAAGCGTGTCGACCTCGATCTCGAGCTTGACGAGATGGCCGGCATGGGCGCGGGCGCGCTCCAGCACGGCGCGGATGCCGCCGGCGACCGCGATGTGATTGTCCTTGATCAGGATCGCGTCGTCGAGACCGAAGCGGTGATTGAAGCCGCCGCCGCAGCGCACCGCGTATTTCTCCAACGCGCGCAGCCCTGGCGTGGTTTTTCGCGTGCAGCAGATCCGCATCTGGGTGCCCTCGGTGCGCGCAACGTAGTCCGCGGTGAGCGTCGCAATTCCCGACAGGCGGCCGACGAAATTCAGCGCGGTCCGCTCCGCCGTGAGAATGGCGCGTGCAGGCCCCGAGATTGTCAGCACCTGCTGCCCGCGGGCGACGCGCGCGGCGTCACGGACATGTGCGCGCACGTCGATGTCGAGTGAGAGCTTTTGCAAGGTCGCGAGCGCCAGCGGCAAGCCGGCGATCACGCCGGGCTGCCGCGCGACCAGGATCGCTTGCGCCTTCGTTGCTTCGGGAATCGTCGCAAGCGAAGTGATGTCGCCGGCGCGGCCGAGATCCTCGTCGAGCGCGCGCAGCACGGCCTCGTCGATCGCGAGCGGGGAGAGGAAGGCGTCGGGATAGAGCAGAGAGGTCGGGGTGATCATGGCAGGCTCCGTCAGGCGATCATGGGTTGTGCGGTTCGCGGTGTCGGGCGTTCGGTCAGGCTGTCCGCGATCTCGCGCGCCGACGTGAGCAGGGTCATGGTGCGTTGCGCGAGTGCGGGGACGTCCGCGGAATGGTCGGAGCGGAAATGCGCGCCGCGGCTCTCGCGCCGGCTCCAGGCCGAGGCCGCCACGAGCAGGGCTGCCGTTGCCATGTTGCTGACCTCGATGCTCGTGGCCTCGCGTTCGAGCGCGGCGAAGCTGCGCACGGCTTCCAAGAGGTCGTGGCCGTCGCGGATCACGCCGACATGCGCGCTCATCATCGTCCGCAGCCGCTTCACGGCCGCAGCATCCGGCGCGCCGCCGCGCGGCGTCACCAGCGCATCGGGAAGCCGGGCGGGCGAGGGGACGGCGCGGCCTGCGATGTCGTCGGCGATGCGCGCGGCGTAGACCACGGCCTCCAACAGCGAATTCGAGGCGAGGCGATTGGCACCATGCGCGCCGGTGGACGACACTTCGCCGCCGGCCCAGAGCCCGTTGATCGAACTGCGGCCGCGGTCGTCCACCGCGATGCCGCCCATGTGATAGTGCGCCGCCGGCGCGATCGGGATGGCCTGCGTGGCGGGATCGATGCCGGCGGCGATACAGCTCGCATGCACGGTTGGAAATTTTTCGGCGAAGCGTGTACCCAGCGCCTGCCTCGCATCGAGGAAGGCGCCGCGCCCGGCCGCAATCTCCGCGAATACGCCGCGGGCCACGATGTCGCGCGGAGCGAGCTCGGCAAGCGGGTGGCGCGCCGCCATGAAGCGCTCGCCATGGCCGTTGATCAGCGTCGCACCTTCGCCGCGCAGCGCTTCTGTGGCGAGCGGCGCGGGATCGCGGCCGACCATGATGGCGGTCGGGTGAAACTGCACGAACTCGGGATCTGCAATCACCGCGCCCGCGCGTGCGGCGATCGCAAGACCAGATCCGCTGGCCTCGCGCGGATTGGTGGTCGCGGCATAGAGATGGCCGATGCCGCCAGTGGCGAGCACCACCGTGCGCGCGGCGAGCAGCATCGGCCGTGCGGCGAAATTGCCGGCTTCGCGCAATTGAAGGCCGGTGACGGCGCCATCCTCGGTCAACAGGGCTTCGGCGACGAAACCTTCGATCAGCCGGATCGACGGCGTGCGCCGCACGGCATCGCTCAGCGCTGCGATGATGGCGGCGCCCGCGCCATCGCCACGCACATGCACGATGCGCCGCGCCGAGTGTGCGGCTTCGCGCCCGACTGCGAGCCTGCCTTCGAGATCGCGGTCGAACGGCACGCCATAGCCGAGGAGATCATGAATTCGCGGTGCGGCCTCGCGCGCGATCCCCAGTGCGACAGCTGCGTCGACGATGCCGCCGCCGACGGCAATCGTATCCGCGGCGTGCGCTTCCGGCGTATCGCCCTCGGCCATTGCCGCGGCGATGCCGCCTTGCGCCCATGCGGACGACGCGCCCTGTCCGAGCGGCGCGGCCGAGATCAGCGTCACCGGCCGCGGCGCGAGCTTGAGCGCGCAGAACAATCCGGCGAGGCCGCCGCCGACGATGACGACGTCGTCAGGGCGGGTGAGGGTGTTGATGGTGTTTGTTGTCATAGCTTTCTCCAAGCTCTCAACTGTCGTCCCCGGCGAAGGCCGGGACCCATAACCCCGACTGCGGGTTGTTGCGGCAGGCTGGGGCCACCAGCGTGCCAATACCCACGTCCTGTGGTTATGGGTCCCGGATCTGCGCTCCGCTTCGCTGCGCTTGTCCGGGACGACGATTGTGTTTGTGGTTGGGTGTTGCCTTCAGTTCTTCAAATTGATCATCCGCTCGACCGAACGCCGCGCGCGTTCCGCAAGCGCGGGATCGATCGTCACTTCCTCGCGGAGCGTCAGCAGGCTCTCCAGAATGTTGGCGAGCGTGATGCGCTTCATGTGCGGGCAGATATTGCAGGGGCGCAGCATTTCCACGTCGGGCAGCTCGGCGCGAACATTGTCGGCCATCGAGCATTCCGTGATCATCACGAGCCGACGTGGCCGCCGCTCGCGCACCCAGTTGATCATGTGCGCTGTCGAACCCGTGAAATCGGCTTCCGCCAGCACATCCGGTGGACATTCGGGATGGGCGATGATCTGCACGGAGGGATCGGCCTCGCGGTAGCTGCGCAGCTCCTCGCCCGTAAAGCGCTCGTGCACCTCGCAGGCGCCCTTCCAGGCGATGATCTTCACATCGGTCTTCGAGGCCACGTAAGTGGCGAGATAGCGGTCGGGCAGGAAGATCACGCTTGGCGCGCCGAGGCTCTCGACCACCTGCACCGCGTTCGACGAGGTGCAGCAGATATCGACCTCGGCCTTCACCTCCGCGGAGGTGTTGACATAGGCAACGACAGGCACGCCGGGAAATTTTTCGCGGAGCAGGCGAACGTCGGCGCCGGTGATGCTGGCGGCGAGCGAGCAGCCGGCGCGCGTATCAGGGATCAGCACCGTCTTGTCCGGATTGAGCAGTTTTGACGTCTCCGCCATGAAGTGCACGCCGCACTGGACGATGATGTCGGCCTTGACCTTGGTGGCTTCGACCGCGAGCTGGAGCGAATCGCCGCCGATGTCGGCGACGCAGTGGAAGATCTCCGGCGCCTGGTAATTGTGCGCGAGGATCACCGCGCCCCGCGCCCGCTTCAGCTCGTTGATCGCCTTGATGGTCGGCGCCATCAGCGGCCACTCGATTGGCGGGATGACATGTTTCACGCGGTCATAGAGCGGCGCGGTGGCGCGCTCGACCTCCGGCGTCCATTCCAGCGAAGGCATCGGCAGCGGAGATCCGGTTCGCGCCGGCGCGGCCCTGGGCGAGGTGATGACCTTGCCCTGCGGCCGGTTGGCAAAGTCGTCGGGGCCGTAAATTGCAGTTAGCGGCATCGAAGCCTCCCGTGCGTGTTAATTATACTCACTGTGAGCATATATGGAGCCTGAGAAATCCGGCCGAGAGGCCGGGCAGATCATTAAATATACTCACTCTGAGCAAATCAAAGATAACACGCCGCGGAGTGGGCCGCTAGATCCTGCCGCACACATTCCCGTTAAGTCGCAACTCGGCCTCGCCCAAGGAGGTCTCGGCGAAATGCAATGCTCCGGCGGCAGCCCTTCGTGGAACGCAATCATTTTTGATTTGGGATTTTCATGCATCTGCATTAAACGCCTCTTTCGCGGCTGCCTATTCCGGCTCCGCCAACGACAGACGAGGAACACCATGTCGACGCAAGCGGGTGAGCTCGGTCCGGTTTCGCGTTCCTCCTCCTGGCGCACGCCGGCGATCATCATTCTCTGCGGTTGCGCGATCGGGATGCTCGGCTTCGGCCCGCGCTCGGCGCTGGGCTTCTTCGTGCAGCCGATGAGCCATGAATATGCCTGGGGCCGCGACGTGTTCGGCCTCGCGATCGCCTTTCAGAATTTGCTGTGGGGACTGGGTCAGCCCGTTGCCGGCGCGGTCGCCGATCGCTTCGGCCTGTTCCGGGTGATGTGCGTCGGCGCTCTGCTCTATGCCGGCGGCTTGCTCCTGATGCGCTATTCCTCGACGCCGCTGTCGCTGAACATCGGCGCGGGCGTCATGGTCGGCTTCGGTCTCGCCGGTTGCTCGTTCAACCTGGTGCTGTCGGCGTTCACCAAGCTGCTGCCGGCGGAGAAGCGCGGCCTTGCGCTCGGCGCCGGAACTGCGGCGGGCTCGTTCGGGCAGTTTCTGTTCGCACCGATCGGCGTGGCGCTGATCGACAATTTCGGCTGGCAACAGGCGCTCAGCGTGTTCGGCTTCCTGATGTTGCTGATCATCCCGCTGTCGCTGGCGCTCTCGACGCCGCCGGTCTCAACCACCGCCAGCGCAACGCCAGCGGACGAGCAGACCTTCACCAAGGCGCTCGCGGAAGCCTTCGGCCACCGCTCTTACGTCCTCCTGGTGCTCGGCTTCTTCACCTGCGGCTTCCAGCTCGCCTTCATCACAGTGCATCTGCCGGCCTTCCTGGTCGATAGCGGCATCTCCACGCAAACCGGGGGCTGGGTGATCGCGGCGATCGGCCTGTTCAACATCATGGGATCGCTGAGCGTCGGCTATCTCCAGAACAGCCTGCCCAAGCGCTACATCCTCTCGACCATCTATTTCACCCGCGCGCTTGCGACGCTTGCCTTCATCTCGTTCCCGATCACGCCGTTCTCGGCGATTGCGTTCGGCGCGGTCTCCGGCCTGACCTGGCTGTCGACGGTGCCGCCGACCTCGGCGCTGGTCGCACTGATGTTCGGCACACGCTGGTTCGCCACCCTCTACGGCTTCGCCTTCGTCAGCCATCAGGTCGGCGGCTTCCTCGGCGTCTGGCTCGGCGGCATCGTGTTCGAGCGGTTCGGTTCCTACACGCCGATCTGGTGGCTCTCGATCCTGTTCGGCGTGCTCTCCGCGCTGATCAATCTTCCGATCGTGGAGAAACCGATCCAGCGGGCGGTTGCGCAGCCCGCCTGATCGGCTAAACATCCCCTGAAACAAGTCAGGGAGTTTTGCCGTGGCCAATTTCAAGGCGATCCGGATCGACAAGGCGGACAAGGGTACCATCGCGCAGCTCACGCAGTTCGACGAAGCCGAACTGATGGAGGGCGACGTCACCGTCCGCGTGGAATGGTCGACGCTGAACTACAAGGACGGCCTCGCGCTCACCGGCAACGCGCCGGTGGTGCGCCGCTTCCCGATGATCGCCGGCATCGATTTCGCCGGGACGGTCGAGCAGTCCTCGCATCCGCAATGGAAGGCGGGCGACAAGGTCGTCTGCACCGGCTGGGGCATGGGCGAAACCCATCTCGGCGCCTATGCCGAGAAGGCGCGGGTGAAGGGCGACTGGCTGGTCGCCTTGCCGCAGGGCCTGTCGGCGCGCGACGCCATGGCGATCGGCACCGCCGGCTTCACCGCGATGCTGTCCGTGCTGGCGCTGGAGAAGCACGGACTGTCGCCGAAGAGTGGTCCGGTTGTGGTGACGGGCGCGGCCGGCGGCGTCGGCTCGGTTGCGACCGCCGTGCTCTCGAAGCTCGGCTATCACGTCATCGCGTCTACCGGACGTGCCTCGGAAGCGGACTATCTGAAAGAGATCGGCGCGACTGAGGTGATCGACCGCAACGAATTGTCGGCGGCCGCCAAGCCCATTGCGAGGGAGCGCTGGGCGGGCGGCGTCGACAGCGTCGGCTCGACCACGCTCGCCAATCTCCTGTCGATGACGAAATACGGCGGCGCGATCGCGGCGTGCGGCTTGGCCGCCGGCATGGACCTGCCGTCTTCTGTCGCACCCTTCATTTTGCGCGGGGTGTGCCTTCTCGGCATCGATTCCGTGATGTGCCCGATCGAGCCGCGGAAAGCCGCCTGGCAACGCCTGGCGTCCGATCTGGATCGGACAAAACTAGCTGAAATCACTCACGAAATTCCACTTTCCGAAGTTTCGGAGTGGGGCGCGAAAATCCTGGCCGGCCAGGTCCGCGGTCGCATCGTGGTAAAAATTGTCTAACGGCGTTCAGACTTTACCAACCAACCTGCTTCAATGTTGCCTTGGTTAGTATGGTAAGCAGCGGGTAAAGAGATAAGGCATAGCCCGCTGCGGGGTTGGTTCGGAGTTGAGCATGCTTGCGCGTATTGTGTTGGGGGCGGTCACGGCGGCAGCGACGCTTGCGCCGGCCATTGCTGGAAGCATGAACGCCGACGAGGCGCGCCGCTTCGTCGCCGGGAAGGTGTTTGCTTTCACCTGTTTTGACGGAACCCGCGGCGCGGGCCGTATCATGGACGACCTCGGCGCCGCCGGCGCCGTGCAGTTCTCGGGCGCAGGTCCGGTGAAACATCTCCGCCTGCCCGGCAACACGCTTCAGATCCGCGGCCAGAACGTCTGCGCCTCGATCAAGGGCATTCCGTTCGAGCCCTGTTTCAACCTTGAAAAGACCGACGATCGCAGTTTCCGCGGCTCGGTGTCGGGGATGGGCTTCGCCTATTGCGACTTCCATCACCAGGGCGGCAACCAGATGCTGATGGCACGCGCCGTCGCGCGGCCGCGCTCGCTACGCACCTCGGAACACACGGGTTCGGTCGGTGCGTCCAACACCGAAGTCGCCGCGCGTGTCGAGACCCCGCGCGTCGAGAGCAGCCGGCTCGAGCCGGTGAAGCCGGAAGCCAAATCGGAGCCCGCCAGGAACGACGCCCCGCTGGAGCTGCGCCGCTCGACCCAGTGAGTTGACTGCGCGGGACAGTCCGCGCACTTTGTCGTTGAGAGCTGCCATCGAACACGAAGCCGCCGCGCCGTAGTCATACGGACGGCGGCTTTCATGCGTTGGTAGCTGTTCGCGTCCCAGTTTGCGTACGGCCGGGGGGCGCGGCCCGATAAAAGGGTTCAACGATGTCGCTGTACTTCTTCCGTATCAGCACGGGCCGCTATTCCGGCGCTGCCGACCAGCCATATGAGTTCGAGGATCGCGCCGCGGCCTGGACCGAGATGACCGAGGTCTGCGCCAATTTGCTCGGCGACATCTCGCGCAGCCTGAAGCCGAACGCCGAATGGCGCATGGAGCTGCTCGACGAGAACAAGAAGCCGGTCTTTCGTATCAGTCTCGTCGGCGAGAGCCATCCGCTTCCCAACCGCATCGACTGAGGCCGGGCTTCTACGGCTCGGTTTCTTAAGGACCTGGGAATTCTTCGGAGAGGCGGCCGTCGGTGAGGTCATCGCAACCGTGAGCTCGGCGTCCACCGAGCTTGAGGCGTCCGCGACGACGCTGAACCTCGACCGCCGAGGACGCGCAACAGCTCGCGACCGTGGTTGCAGCAGCCTCGGAGGAAGCCTCGACGCAGCGCCATGGGCGAGACCGAAGCGAGTCGGCAGCTGCATAGGCGAACAGTGGCCACCTCAAGCTGAAATTTACAACCTTTTCGCGAAATCAGTATTTGAGCTTCAACTATTTGGCCCAAAATCTCGGTATTACTCCGAGGGCGCTCGTTAATCAGAACAGGGTCTCTGGCCGCTAACTTCCCTAGCAAGGGCGATCAACGTCCATGCGGCCGGCAAGGACTTGGCTGCGTGTTTCCTATGGGGGAAACGGACCATGTTGAGCCTCGCCCAGAGCGAACAAGCTCGAAACAATGTCGCCGGCGGCTTGAGCCGGCTTGGATACGTTCGGATCGGCACGATTTTGCCAACCATCATCACAGCGCTCGTGCTGCTGGGGTTGGCCTCGGCTGGCTTCGTCGCCTACCAAGCGATCGTCAAGAGGCAGGAGTCCGAAGCATTCCTGAAGGTCAATCGAGCTGCGCAACTGCTGCTGCGCAGTGCTGGACAATGGGCGGTCGAACGCGGCATGACCAACGCGGCGCTGAAGTCTGCCGATGCCGTGACCTCCGAGCGCCGTGCCGAAATCGAGAAGGCGCGCGCGATAGCGGACGAGGCCTTTCGCGAAGCCGTGCTCGATATTCGCGCGATTGCCGAAATGGCGACGGAGCAAAGACAGGTTGCGGACGCCGCGGCGAAGTTCGAGGCATTGCGCGTGTTGCGCGAGAAGGTCGATGGAAGCCTCGCGCGTCCGCGCGCCGAACGCGCGCCCGACGTGATTGATGACTTCGTTCCGATGATTACCGACGTGATCGACGTTGCGAGCAACCGCTTGCGGCTGACGCTTGAAACTCTCACCAGTCCACCTGTGGCAAGGCTGGCGCAACTGATCGGCTTGCGACATCTTGCAGCTCAGATGGCCGAGAATGCCGGAAGAGAGCGCGCCTTGCTGGCTGGGGCCGTCGGGGCGCACGCGAAGCTCGGCACGGAAGGCTTTGAGCGCCTGTCTGCGCTACGGGCGAAGGTGGAGCTCGCATGGGATACGGTATTGCCGGTGCGGCTGCGCCCGGATCTGCCGGCGCAGGTCGGGGACGCGATGGCCGAGGTCGAGAAGATCTATTTTGGTCTCTATGGTGAAACGCGCGCGATCACGCTCGCCTCGGGCGAAAGCGGAGACTACAAGATCACCGGTTCCGAATACTTCGCGCGGGCCACTGCCGGCATCAATGCGGTGCTGAAGCTCGGCGAGGCCATTGGCGCGACCGCCGGCCGCGAAGCCGCCATGCAGGCGGAAGCCAGCGCGCGCAATTTCATTCTTACGGTTCTGTTGCTTTGTGCCTCTCTGGTGCTCGCCGGCCTCAGCTTCTGGATCACCTTCTCGCGGATTCTCAATCCGCTTTCAGCTATTTCGGGCGCGATGCGCCGGCTCGCCAACGGCGACCTTGGCACCACGATACCTGGCACCAGCCGAGCGGATGAGGTCGGTGAAATGGCGCGTACGGTCGAAGTCTTCAAGCAGCACGGTCTCGAGGTCGAACGCATGCGCAGCGAGCAGACGGAGGCCGAGAAGCGCGCCATAGCGCAACGCAAGGCCGAGATGCACAAGCTCGCAACCGGGTTCGAGGCCGCCGTTGGCGAGATCGTCGACACGGTCTCCTCAGCTGCGACAGAGCTCGAGGCTTCGGCGTCGACGCTGACCTCGACGGCGGAGCGTGCTCAGGAACTGACGACGATGGTGGCTGCGGCCTCCGAGGAAGCCTCGACCAACGTGCAGTCGGTGGCTTCTGCGACCGAAGAGCTGTCGTCATCGATCACCGAGATCAGCCGCCAGGTGCAGGAATCCGCACGTGTGGCAAGCGAGGCCGTCGGCCAGGCCCGCACCACGACTGAGCGCGTCAGCGAACTGTCGAAGGCGGCGACGCGGATCGGCGACGTGGTCGAGTTGATCAACACCATCGCCGGCCAGACCAACCTGCTGGCGCTCAATGCCACCATCGAGGCGGCGCGCGCCGGCGAGGCCGGCCGCGGCTTTGCCGTGGTCGCTTCCGAGGTCAAGGCGCTGGCCGAGCAGACCGCGAAGGCGACGGGCGAGATCGGCCAGCAGATCTCCGGCATCCAGGCGGCGACGCAGGACTCGGTCAGAGCCATCAGCGCCATCAGCAACACCATCGAAAAGCTGTCGGAGATATCGTCCACGATCGCGGCGGCCGTCGAGGAGCAGGGCGCGGCGACGCAGGAGATTTCCCGCAACGTGCAGCAGGCGGCGGCGGGCACCCATCAGGTCTCGTCCAACATCACCGACGTGCAGCGCGGTGCGGGCGAAACCGGTTCGGCGTCCTCACAGGTGCTGGCGGCGGCGCAGTCGCTGTCGAGCGACAGCAACCGCCTCAAGCTCGAGGTCGGCAAATTCCTCGACACTGTGCGCGCCGCCTGACGGCGGCATGGCGCGCAGTGCAGGCCGAACGCGAAATCGGCTCCGTCGGCGAAGTGATCACGCGCCCGCGTAAGGAATTAGCTGACGTCACCCTGCAAATTCGCGAGGCATATTTCAATTGCGCGGGATAGTTGTGAAAATCCCGCGACTTGAGCCGCGCATTCAGTATTTCTACTCAAGCGGCATCGCCTCGCGCTTAACGTTAATGGAAAGCTCGCAGGCTAGTCTCCCCGGCTGTTCACGCGCTTCGTCGCGACAATGCGTATCCCGGGGGAATGTTTTCGATGATGTTCATTCAGAATCTGCGAATCGGCACCAAGCTCGCCATCACCTCCGCGCTGACCATCGCGCTCGTCGCGCTGATGATCCTGCTCCAGATGAGCGGAGGCGCCGAGGTCCAGAAGCTCAGCAATGGAGCATCGGGACAGCAGGCGGTCGCGCAAAACGCCGCGGAAGCGAAGGCGTCGGTGCGGGGGATGCAGATCGGCATTCGCGACATCCTGACGTCGAGCTCGCCGACCGAGATGCAGAAGGCCGCCAGCTATTTCAACGACCGGCAGACGGCGGCCCTGAAGTTCTCCGGTGAAATGGCAAGGCTCTCGCAATCGCCGGAGAACCACAAGCGGATCGACCGCCTGACCGTGTTGATCGGCAATTTCCAGAAGGGCGAGCAGCAGATCGAGGCGATCCGCAAGCAGCAGCTTGCGCTCGAGTCGACGAAGGACGGTGAAGCGGCGACGCAATCGGCAAAGCTGGCCCCCGAGATCGACCGCATCCGCAAGGAGACGCTGGTCCCGATCAACGCGGAAATATCGGAACTCGCCGACGAGATCACGAAGTTCGCCAAGCAGAAGAGTGCAGAGGCGCGCACGGCGGCGGAAGCGGAGGCAGCGTCCGTTGCGCGGACGTCGTTCATCGCAGGCGTGCTGGTCGCGCTCGTCCTGATCGGCGCCTGCGTCTTCTCGATCTTCAGCATTGCCCGTCCCATGCGCGCCCTGACTGCCGCGATGGAAAAGCTCGCCGGCGGCGACTTCGCCGTGGTGCTGCCGGGCCTCGGCCGCAAGGACGAGGTCGGCGGCGTTGCCGGCGCCGTCGAAAAATTCAAGACCGTATCCGAGCAGAAGGCGCGCGAGGAAGCGGAAGCCAAGACGCGGCAGGACCAGATCGCGGCCGAGCAGCGCAAGGCCGAGATGCGCAAGCTTGCCGACAGTTTCGAAGGCGCCGTCGGCGAGATCGTCGGAACGGTGTCGTCGGCCTCGACCGAGCTCGAAGCATCGGCCACGACGCTGACCTCGACCGCCGCGCGCACGCAACAGCTCACGACCGTGGTTGCAGCAGCCTCGGAGGAAGCCTCGACCAACGTGCAATCGGTGGCGTCGGCAACGGAAGAGCTGTCGTCTTCAATTACGGAGATCAGCCGGCAAGTGCAGGAATCCGCGCGTGTGGCAAGCGAGGCCGTCGGCCAGGCCCGCACCACGACTGAGCGCGTCAGTGAACTGTCCAAGGCTGCGACGCGGATCGGCGACGTGGTCGAGCTGATCAACACCATCGCCGGCCAGACCAACCTGCTGGCGCTCAATGCGACCATCGAGGCGGCACGTGCCGGCGAGGCCGGCCGCGGCTTTGCCGTGGTCGCTTCCGAGGTCAAGGCGCTCGCCGAGCAGACCGCGAAGGCGACGGGCGAGATCGGCCAGCAGATCGCCAGCATCCAGACCGCCACCGAGCATTCGGTCGGCGCTATCAAGGACATCAGCGACACCATCGAGAAGCTGTCGGAGATCTCCTCGGCCATCGCGGCGGCCGTCGAGGAACAGGGCGCGGCGACGCAGGAGATTTCCCGCAACGTGCAGCAGGCGGCGGAAGGTACCCATCAGGTGTCGTCCAACATCACCGACGTGCAGCGCGGCGCGAGCGAGACCGGCTCGGCATCGTCGCAGGTGTTGGCAGCCGCGCAGTCGTTGTCCGGCGACAGCAACCGCCTCAAGCTCGAGGTCGGCAAATTCCTCGGCACCGTGCGCGCCGCCTGATGGCGGCGGCCTCATCGATCATCCGCCGACTGCAACCGCCGCGCGAAGACGCACGGCGATTCGCATGTGTTCGCAGTTGGATGCCGTGTCGCGAAGAGCTGCACGGTTAACCTTCCGGAAAACCGATGCAGTCATGATCTCCGCAATATTCCGGGTGCCGAGTCGCCCTCCCTGTATTGCGTATCAAGCGTATTGGAGCACATTCCATGAGTGGCCTTTCCATTCGCCTCACCCATAAGGTCATGGCAATCGGACTGTTCGGATTGTTAGGTCTCGTCGCCTTCGGCGCGATCTATGAGATCGGCAGCCTCTCCCAGGACGCGTCCCGCGACGTTGCCAACCGAGCCCGTGCGATTGCCGATCTCGACAAGCAGCTCTCGATCGAGATGCTGGAGGCTCGCCGCAACGAGAAGAATTTTCAGCAGCGCCGGACCGAGAGCTACGCCAAGGCGCACGCCGAGCTGATCGGCCCGATCAACCGCGATTTCGACGAGGTCGTGCGGCTGATGGCGGCCGGCGGCATGAGTGCGATGTCCGACAGGATGAAGCAGGCCCAGGACGGCTTCAAGCGCTATGCCTCGGACTTCGGCGCGCTGGTGGCGGCCGAGACCAGGCTCGGCCTGAACGAGACGCTCGGCCTGTCCGGCTCGCTCCGCGCCGCGGTGCACGACATCGAGGCCAAGCTCAAGGAGATCGACGATCCGCGGACCACGAGCTGGATGCTGATGATGCGCCGGCACGAGAAGGACTTCATGCTGCGGCGCGACCAAAAATACACTGTCGAGATGAAGAAGGCCGCTGCCGAATTCTCCAAGGCGATAGAGGTCGTCGCAGTCCCTACGGCGGTGATGAACGACATCACGGCCAAGCTGCAGAAATACCAGTCCGAGTTCGCGTCCTGGGTGGAGACCGCGCAGCAAACTGCGGCCCTCGATGCCAGCATGATGAAGACGTTTCGCGAGCTCGAGCCTGTCATGGCGGAGGTGCGGAGCGCCGTCGAGGCCATGCACAAGCGCGCTGATGCCGCCGAGGCCGCGACCCGCGATGCCGTACGTCTGTGGATGATGGTCGCTTTCGGCATCACCGTCGTCGTGGTCGCCGCGGTCGGCTTCCTTCTGGGACGCTCGATCTCGAAGGCGCTTGCCGGCATGGTCGGTGCGATGACGCGGCTTGCGCGCGGCGAGCTTTCGATTTCCGTTCCCGGCATCGGGCGCAGGGACGAGATCGGCGAGATGGCTGGTGCCGTCGAGGTGTTCAGGACCAACATGGCGGAGGCCGAGCGGCTGCGCTCCGAGCAGGTCGAAGCCGATGCGCGCGGGCGCCAGCAGCGCAAGGCCGACATGCAAAGGCTCGCCGATAATTTCGAAGGCGCGGTCGGCGAGATCATCGAGACCGTGTCGTCGGCGGCAACCGAGCTCGAGGCGTCCTCGAACACGCTGACGCAGGCCGCCGATCGCGGCAACGGGCTTGCCACCGCCGTGGCGGCGGCCTCCGAAGAGGCCTCCGCGAATGTGCAGTCGGTGTCTTCCGCGAGCGAGGAAATGACCTCCTCGATCTCCGAGATCAGCCGTCAGGTGCAGGAATCGGCGCGTGTCGCCGACGTCGCCGTGGGGCAGGCCCAGCGCACCAATGCGCGCGTCGCCGAGCTGACCAAGGCCGCCTCCCGCATTGGCGACGTGGTCGAGCTGATCAACACCATCGCCAGCCAGACCAATCTGCTGGCGCTCAACGCGACGATCGAGGCGGCGCGGGCGGGCGAAGCCGGCAAGGGCTTTGCCGTGGTCGCAACCGAGGTGAAGGCGCTCGCCGAGCAGACTGCGAAAGCCACGGGCGAGATCAGCCAGCACATCGACGCGATCCAGACCGCGACGCAAGACTCGGTCGGTGCGATCAAGGAGATCGGCGACACCATCGCGCGGATGTCGGAGATCTCGTCGACCATCGCCGCCGCCGTCGAGGAGCAGGGCGCCGCCACGCAGGAGATTTCCCGCAACATCCAGCACGCCGCGCACGGCACCTCCGAAGTCTCGGCGAATATCGGCGACGTCCAGCGCGGTGCAGGCGAAACCGGGGCTGCCTCGGCGCAGGTGCATTCCGCCGCGCAATCGCTGTCGCAGGAGAGCAATCGGCTGAAGAGCGAGGTCGCGCGCTTCCTGGAGTCGGTGCGGGCGGCGTGACGGCGGCCATATCGGTCGGATGTTGCAGCGCAAGCTCGCGTCGCAGCATGAGGTGTCGGTGCGGCTGCAACAGATGGTTGCAGGAGAAATAATGACGGTCAGGGCTATCCCGTAGTTTTACCTAGGTTCCTGTTAACGCCTGTTTGCAACTATAGGCGCAATCTCACGGGATAAGAACCAGCCAGCATTGTTGAACTGACCTCCGTCTCGCCATCGTCGTGGCGATCACGGCGCAGGTGATTTGCGCGTTGCTAGGTATCATCGGGATTTATCGTGATGTCGAAGTTGTCGATCGTCTTCAAGCTTCTGGCCGTGCTGTCGGTGCTCGTTCTTTCGCTCGCCGGTGTCGGCGTGACGGCGATCGGCACCATGCAGAACATCAATTCCCATACGGTCGAGATCGCGGAGAGCTGGCTGCCCAGCGTGCGCGCGCTCGGCTCGCTTCGCGCCGACATCAACGAGCTGCGCGTCGCGCTCCGCCTGCATCTGATGCAGGAGACCATTGAGGGCAAGGACGCCGCCGAGAAGCGCCTCGCCTCGCTGCGCGCGCGCATCGACCAGACGCGCAAGGTCTACGAGCCGCTGATCACCACCGCCGAGGAGCGCTCGCTCTACGGGCAATGGAGCGCGGCATGGGCCGAGTACTTGAACGGCGTGCAGGACGTGATGGCGCTGTCGCGCAAGGGCGTTGGACGTTTCCCGGCCGACGCCAACGAATTGTTGCAGACCAAGGTCGCCAAGATGGCCCAGGCTGCCGATCCGCTGCTTCAGAAGGGCATCGAGCTCAACAACCGGGGCGCCGAGCTGGAGACCAAGCAGGCGGCCGACAGCTACGCCATGATCTTCCGCGTGCTGGTCGGCATCATCGTGCTGTCGGTCGTGATCGCGATCGGCGCCGCCTATTATCTCGTGCGCGACGTTTCCCGTGGCATTGCCTCAATCATCCGCCCGATGCAGTCGCTCGGCGAGGGCGACCTCTCGGCCGAGGTGCCGCATCGCGGCGAGCGGACCGAGATCGGCTCGATGGCGGATGCGCTCCAGATCTTCAAGGAGGCGCTGATCGCCAAGAGGGCCGCCGACGAGGCGGCCGCGCGCGACGCCGAAGCCAAGATCGAACGCGGCCGCCGCGTCGACGCCATCACCCGCAAATTCGAAGCCATGATCGGCGAAGTCGTCGGCACCGTGTCGTCGGCCTCGACCGAGCTCGAGGCCTCCGCGTCGACGCTGACCAACACCGCGCAGCGCGGACAGGAGCTCGCGACCGTCGTCGCAGCTGCCTCCGAGGAAGCCTCCACCAACGTCCAGGCGGTGGCATCCGCCTCGGAAGAGCTGTCGTCCTCCATCACCGAGATCAGCCGCCGCGTGCAGGATTCGGCGCGAATGGCCGCGGAGGCCGTCGAGCAGGCGACGCGGACCAACGACCGCGTCAACGCGCTGTCGCAGGCGGCGTCCCGCATCGGCGACGTCGTCGAGCTCATCAACACCATCGCGGGCCAGACCAATTTGCTGGCGCTGAACGCGACCATCGAGGCCGCACGTGCCGGCGAGGCCGGCCGCGGCTTCGCGGTCGTCGCCTCCGAGGTCAAGGCGCTGGCCGAGCAGACTGCGAAAGCGACCGGTGAGATCGGGGCGCAGGTCGCGGGCATCCAGGCGGCGACGCAGGAATCGGTCAGTGCCATCCAGGAGATCGGCGGCACCATCGAGCGGCTGTCCGAGGTGGCTGCGGCCATCGCCGCCGCCGTCGAGGAGCAGGGCGCCGCCACGCAGGAAATCTCGCGTAACGTGCAGCAGGCCTCGGTCGGCACGCAGGAGGTCTCGTCGAACATCACCGACGTGCAGCGCGGTGCGATCGAGACCGGCGAGGCCTCGAGCGAGGTGCTATCGGCGGCGAAATCGCTGGCGACCGACAGCACCCGTCTCAAGGTCGAGGTCGCGCAATTCCTGGAATCGGTCCGCGCTGCCTGATCCTCAAATGCTCGTCTGCGGAGCGGGCGGCGGTGCGACCTGCCGCCGGAACAGGATACGCTGGTAGAGCCAGCCGATCGCGACCAGCACGATGCCGAGGCACATGAACGACAGCGCGCGGTAGACGCCCGTCAGCGTCGACATGTCGATGACGAAGGCCTTCAGGATCGTCAGCGCAATCACCGCGGCCGACGCCAGCCGCGCCCGCTCGGAATTGACGAGAATGCCGACGCCGAGCAGCACCACGCCGAAGCCGAGCCAGCCGATCGAATAGGTGTATTGCTCGGCGCCCGTCGTCGCCCCGGTGGAGAGGATCGGGCCGTGATAGAAGCGGCGGATCTCCAGCGTGACGTACGTTAGCGCGAACAGCAGCGCGCCACCCGCGATGGTGTTGGCGTAGGCCTTGCCGCGTTCGCCGGCCACGGCGTAGGACAGCAGCAGCATCAGCACTGCCGGCAGCGCGTAGCCGAGCAGCACCAGGTTGAACACGGCGCCGCCAACATCGGTGCGCCACAGCAGCGGGTTCTCCAGGATCAAGAGGCCGAACACGCTGACGAGCCCGCCGATTGCCGCGAGCACGACCGCGCCGACATTGTGCACGATGCTGCGGCTGCGCAGCCGCAGGCGTTCCAGCCCGATCGCCATGGCGAGCGTGACGCAGACCTGCAGCGCGCATTCGAGCAGCGACGGTACTGACGTCATATCACCGCCGGTTGCAAAGTGCCGGATCTCCATGAAGGCGAGCAGCGCGGTAAACAGGATCGCGGCGCTCTCGACCATGCGCAGCGGGGCGTCGTCGCGGCGGCGGCGCAGGAACAGGCTCGCCGCCCAGAACGATGCCGCCGGCAGGCCGTAGCCCCACAACAGCCAGTTGAAGATCGGCGTGGTTCCGACGGCGTCGCCGACGATGCGCGGATCATAGCCGATGCGTGCGGTGACCAGCCCGGCGAAGATCGCGGCCAGCCAGCGCAGGAACGGGATCGGCCGCTGCATCGAGATCCAGGCAGTGCCGAGCGACATCAGCGCCAATGCGATCGTAAGCCAGCCCTTCTCCAGTGCAAACGTCAGCGCCAGCGCCAGCGCACTGAGCGTGCCGGTCGCGAACAAGGCCGTGGAGATCATGGCGCCCGGCCGGGTCTCGCGGCGCGCAAGGGCTTCGGTGGCAGCGCCAAAGGCGGCGGCGAGCAGCACCGCGAGGATGGCGAACGGGATCGAGCGGTCGAGATGCGCGATGCGTGCGTAGAGCGCGACCAGGATCGCGATCGGCGTCGCGACGGCTGCCGCCGACCACACCACCGGAATGATCGCCGAGTTCGAACGGCCCTGCGCGAGGAAACCCGCGATGCCGAAGCCGGCGACGAAGATCGCCGCCATCACCAGATGCAGCGTCACCGCGCTGTCGATCGCCGTCGGTGCGATGCCGGCGATGGGGCCGCCCGGCAGCACCAGCATGTCGGGATTGGCGCGCACGGCCCATTCGGCGAACACGATGAAGACGGTCGCGGCGGCTGCGCCGAGCGCACCGGTGGCCGCCGGCGCACGCCAGGCGACGAGCAGCGTCGCGCCGACGAGCAGCGTGAAGGCGATCAGCGCCAGATCGGCATGCGCGCTCGACAGCACGATCAGCATCGCGCCGAACAGATAGGCACCGAGCGAGCTCGACGAGACCGGCTCGATCTCACCGTCCTCGATCGTCGGGCCGAACATGAAGCCGCAGACGACGAGAAGAGCGGCAAGAACGAAGCCCGCGATCGCATGGAAAGCGTGCGGCGCGACCTGCAAGTCGCCGGTATCGAGACCCGGGAAGATCCAGAGCACGGCGAAGGCGATTGTCGTGACCGCAAGCCAGCGCCACAGCCGGATACGCGCGAGGCCGAAGCTCGCGGCGGTGACGATGGCGAGATAGATGTAGAGCGCCCAATAGTCCGGCTTGCCGCTGGAGACGAGAAGCGGCGTCACGAAGGCGCCGACCACGCCGAGGCCCGCGAGCGCGGGCCCGTGCAGGAGCGCTGCGGCCAGCGTGCCGAGCGCGACGAGGCCGAGCAGCACGAAGGCGGTCGCGGGCACCAGGAAGCCATAGAGCGCGTAAGCCGCGTAGATGGTCGCAAACGCCACCGCCGTGCCGGCCGCGGTGAGGATCGCGGGAATGTTGGCGATCGGCAGCGCGGCGATGTTGGAGATGCTCTCCTTGCGCCGTGACCATTCGCCGGCGCCAAGCAGCGCCAGCGCGAACACGCCGCCCAGGAACACGCGCACGCCGGGGCCGACGAGGCCGGCCTCGATCGAATAGCGCACCATGAAGAAGCCGCCGAGCGCGAGCGCAAGGCCGCCGATCCACACCACCCAGCGCGTGCCGAGCCGCTCCTCGAAGCCGGGCGCGGGCGCGGGCAGCGGCGGCGGCGCCCCGGCTTCGGGCACAAGCGGCGGCGGCGCTGCGGAAGGTGTTGCGGGCGCTTCGGCCTGCACCGGCGCGGGCATCAGGGGCGGCGGCTGCACGGAGCGCTGCGCGTAAAACATCTCTTCGAGCGAGCTCAGCCGGCGGCGCAGCTCGGCCGCCTGGCTGGAGGCCTTGATCGCGATCAGGAAGGCGACGATCGCAATGATCAGCGCGAAGACGTCAAACGGGCCGTCGAACATGAAGCCTCCAGGCAATCGGCGGGCAGGGTCCGATCACACATATCTCGGGTTAGCGCCGGGAGCGTACGCGCAAGCCCGGCGCGGGCCGCTCCTGGAGCACGTCGCGTCGGAAGCGGTAGAGCGCAGCTGGCCGTCCGCCCGTCTGTGTCGACATCACCCCGGTCGGTTCGACCAGGGCTTCCATTTCGACTAGGCGGCGGAAATTTTGTTTGTGCAGGTGCCGGCCGGAGATCGCCTCCACCGTGTGCTGCAATTCGGTGAGTGTGAACTCGGCGGGCAAAAGTTCAAAGACCACAGGACGATACTTCAGTTTTGCACGCAGCCGCGCGATCGCCGTCGCAAGAATCCGACGGTGGTCGAAGCGCATGGATGTGCCGAGCGCGGACAGCGCCTTGCGCGCTAATGCCGCAGGGCGGCCGTCGCGCCGCGCCTCCTCGATCAGCCCGGCCTCGTACAGGAGCTCGTAGCGGTCGAGCACGCGCTCCTCGTCCCAGTGCGCGCCGTCGAGCCCGAAATAGAACCGCACACGATCCCGGCGCGGCAGTGCGCGCGTCGTCTCCGGCGTCTCCTCTTCGGCCCACCCGGTCAGTGCCGGGATGATGTCGCGTGCGATGATCGCGGGCGGCCCCTCGCGCCAGTCTTCCCAGGGCAGGAAGCGATACCACGGCGCGAAGCTCGCACCCGTGGCTGCGAGTTCGCCGCCGATGGCGCGCGTCAGTGCGAGATAGCCGATCGACACCATGTGCGCGCCGGTGTCGCCGGCCTCGGCATGCCGGCCGCGATCGCCAAACGTGTAGAGCTGTTCGACATAGCCGAGCCGCAGGCCCGCCTGTTCCTCGACCCAGGCCCGCAGGCCGATCTCGAAGGTGCGATGGCTCGGCGCATCGAACGGGCCGAACGGCAGGCCGGCCAGTCCGTCACTGCCGCGCGCGGTGAGGATCAGCGGCTCGTGATCCTCGATCGCGACGATCGCGGCAGTCAGGCCGATCTCGATCGGCGTCAGCAGCTTTTCGCTCATGCGGCTGATGTAGCGTGAGTCATGAGATAGGTATGCCGATTGATTGAGCCGGTCTCTCCGCGGGCTCGCTGCACCTCTCCCGCTTGCGGGGGAGGTCGACGCGCTCGAAGAGCGCGGCGGGTGGGGGCTCTTTCTCCACGTGGGTTCTCGCTTGCGGAGATACCCCCACCCCAACCCTCCCCCGCAAGCGGGAGAGGGAGAGCACCTGCGATGTGGCGCGCAGGTGTCATTCGAGCTCGATCACGAAGGGGCGGCCCTCGACCATCATCGCGCCCGGGCCCATCTGGTCGAGTGCGCGCAGCATGCGGCCGTTGCGCCCCAGCGCACGGTCGGCGAGGCCGACAATGCGGCGGTTCGGCGAGGCGATCGGGGAAGCCGCACGGATCTTCTTCGCGATCTCGGTCTCGTCGCGATCCGGATTGAGTGCGCAGACAGCGGCAAAGGCGCTCGCGGTGGAGCGGCTGATGCCGGCGTAGCAATGCACCACCAGCGGCGCGCCGCGGTCCCAGCCGCGCACGAAGCTCAGCACCTGCTCGATATGCGTTTCCGATGGCGCGACGAAACCGTCCATCTCCTCGGTGATGTCGTCCATCGACACCTTGAGATGGTTGGCCGGCAGCACCGACACCGGCCGCGCCACCTGCTCGACATTGGCCATCACGGTCAGCACGTGGCTGGCCTTGGTGAGGCGGACGGTTTCGGGAAGGGCGGCGAGGGAACAGACGTGGATCATGGCGGACCTTTTTCCGCAGATTATAGCGAGCGTTGGTCGGGTGGGCAAAGCGAAGCGTGCCCACCACTTTCGTCGCATTTGCGAAAAATTGGCGGGCACGGCGCAGGGGCGCCTTTGCACACCCTACAGGATCTACGCAAACACCGCGCCAAACCGCTCCAGAAACTGCTTCTCGGCCCGGGCTGCCGTCCAGGGCGTGAGATAGTCGCGCCGGACGCTGTCGGACAGGCCCGGATCGCGGCCGAACAGGCGCCTGGCCTCGCTTTCGCTGAAGCCGGCAAGCGCCGTCGCCTCCAGATAGGCCGCGCCGCGATCGGCGGCCTTGATTTCCAGGGTGATCTCCTCCGGCAGCGCCGGCGGCAGGCCGAAGCGAATGTGGATGGCGCCGAGCAGGCGTTTCTCGACCGCCTTGTAATGGCCGTCGAGCACGGCCTTGAACGGCGAGATCATGTCGCCGATCACATATTCCGGCGCGTCATGCAGCAGCGCGGCAAGCCGCAAGCGCTGATCCACGCGCGGGTTCTCGTGCCGCATCACGGTTTCCACCAGCAGCGTGTGCTGCGCCACCGAGAAGATGTGCGCGCCGATGGTCTGGCCGTTCCAGCGGGCGACACGCGCCAGCCCATGCGCGATGTCGGCGATCTCGACGTCAAGCGGGGAGGGATCGAGCAGATCGAGCCGCCGGCCCGACAGCATGCGCTGCCAGGCGCGGGACGCCACATCGCGTGACGACTTCTTGGCCGTCATTTGGACTTGAGGCGCGGCTTGCGCTGCGTCTTGCCGCAGTTCGTGTGGCAATGGCAGTCGACGAGATGATCGTTGACCATGCCGGTCGCCTCCATGAAGGCATAGACGATGGTCGGGCCGACGAACTTGAAGCCGCGCGAGGACAGCTCCTTGGAGATCTGCATGGAGAGCGGCGTCGAGGCCGGTACGCTCGCGGTGGTCTTGAAATGATTGACCTTGGGCCTTCCGTCCATGAAGTCCCATAGAAATTTTGAGAAGCCGGGGCCCTTCTCCATGATATCGAGATAGGATTTCGCGCTTGCTATCGTGCCGTCGATCTTGGCCTTGTTGCGCACGATGCCGACATCGTTCATCAGCGCGTGGACTTTCTTCTCATTGTAGCGTGCGATCTTTTCCGGCTGGAAATCGTCGAAGGCTTTGCGGAAATTGTCGCGCTTGCGCAGGATCGTGATCCAGGACAGACCGGCCTGGAAACCGTCGAGGATCAGCTTCTCATACAGCGCGCGGTCGTCATATTCCGGCACACCCCATTCGGTGTCGTGATAGGCGACGTAGAGCGCATCTTCGCCGGGCCAGGGGCAACGCGTCTTTCCGTCGGGATGCAGGCGAGGGGCTCGGCTCATGCGATGGGCTGCTTGGCAGGAATGCGGACGATTTCAGGTTCCGCGAGTCTCACGGCGAGGCCACCGGCAGTCAGCGCCTGTCCTGCGTCAAGTGCATCGGCGACGCGGTCGATGCGCACCAGCGCGATACCCTTGCCCTGCGCCGACGAGCCCATCGTGCCGACCGGCTTGTCGCCGGCGAGAACGCTGACGCCGAGTTCAGGTGAGAGATCCTCGAGCAGCACCTTGACGCTGCGGGTGCGCGCGGTGCCGCGATGCTGCATGCGCGAGACGACCTCCTGGCCGACATAGCAGCCCTTGTCGAAATCGACGCCGGAGAGGCGGTCCATGTTGGTCTCGTGCGGGAACGCATCGCTGTACATGAAATCGAGCCCGCCGCGCGGGACGCCGAGCGCGATGCGGTGGGCCTCGTATGCGGCTGCGTCGACGAGTTCGGCGCCGATCAGATCGGACAGCTTCTGTTTGAGATCTTCAGGGATCAGGATGCGATAGCCGAGGTCCTCATTGCGCGGATCGGCGAAGGCGAGGTCGGGCTGGGCCGCGGGCTGGCCGTCCCAGGCCGCGAGCACGCCGAGATCTTCGGACAGGTTTTCCACCGTGACCTTGGCGCGCAGCTTGTAGAATTTCAGCTTGGTGGCGAGGCCGTCGGCCAGCGGTTTCGGGCAATCGATCAGGAACCCGCCGCCATGGCCGGCAGGTGCTTCCGTGATCAGGAAATCCACAATGATCTTGCCCTGCGGTGTCAGCAGCGCGCCGAATCGGCCCAGGCCCGGCTTGAGCTTGTCGACATCGGTCGTGACGAGGCCATTGAGGAAGTTGCGCGCGTCCTCGCCCGCGACCTTCACCACGCCCCGGTCGGGAAGAAACGCTGATTTCATGCGAAAATCTCTTGCGACATGTTGCTCCGGAACGTAAGCCCGCAACGCATAAACGACAAGACCTCGAGCCCCGCGCTTGGGGATGAGAGGGGCCTTTAGCCATGACCCAGCGTTTCGACGTGATCCTCAAGGGCGGCACTGTCGTCAACCAGGACGGCGAGGGGGGCCGCGACATCGGCATCGCCAACGGCCGCATCGCCGAGATCGGCGCGCTGTCGCAGGCTTCGGCCGCGGAGGTGATCGACTGCAAGGGCCTGCACATCCTGCCCGGCGTGATGGACACGCAGGTGCATTTCCGCGAACCCGGGCTGGAGCAGAAGGAAGACCTCGAGACCGGCTCGCGCAGCGCCGTGATGGGCGGCGTCACCGCCGTGTTCGAAATGCCGAACACGTCTCCATTGACCGTGACGGAGGCTACCTTCACCGACAAGGTGAAGCGGGCCAATCACCGCATGCATTGCGACTTCGCCTTCTTCATCGGCGGCACCCGCGAGAACGTGCAGGATTTGCCGGTGCTGGAGCGTGCGCCGGGTTGCGCCGGCGTCAAAGTGTTCATCGGCTCCTCGACCGGCGCGCTGCTGGTGGAGGACGACGAAAGCCTGCGCCGCATCTTCCAGGTGATCCGCCGCCGCGCCGCGTTCCACGCCGAGGACGAATACCGCCTCAACGACCGCAAATCGCTGCGCATCGAGGGTGATCCGCGCTCGCACCCGGTGTGGCGCGACGAGACCGCGGCGCTGATGGCGACGCAGCGGCTGGTGAAGCTCGCGCACGAGACGGGCAAGCGCATCCACGTGCTGCACATCTCGACCAAGGAAGAGATCGAATTCCTGCGCGACCACAAGGACGTCGCGTCCTGCGAGGCGACGCCGCATCATCTCACGCTGGTCGCGCCCGAATGCTACGAGCGGCTCGGCACGCTGGCACAGATGAACCCGCCGGTGCGCGGCGCCGATCACCGCGCCGGGATCTGGCGCGGCATCGAGCAGGGCATCATCGACGTGCTCGGCTCCGACCACGCCCCGCATACGCTGGAAGAGAAGCAGAAGACCTATCCGGCCTCGCCCTCCGGCATGACCGGCGTGCAGACGCTGGTGCCGCTCATGCTCGATCACGTCAATGCCGGCCGCCTGTCGCTGGCAAGGTTCGTCGATCTCTCCAGCGCCGGCCCCGCGCGCCTCTACAACATGGCCTGCAAGGGCCGCATCGCCGCCGGCTACGACGCCGACTTCACCGTCGTCGATCTCAAGCGCAGCGAGACCATCACCAACAAATGGGTGGCCTCCAAGGCCGGCTGGACCCCTTATGACGGCGTCCGGGTCACGGGCTGGCCCGTCGGCACCTTCATTCGCGGCCGCCGCGTGATGTGGCAGGGCGAACTCGTGACGGCCTCGCAAGGCGAGCCGGTGCGGTTTCTGGAGACGCTGAAGGCGTAGGAATTGCAGGTAAGCGGCACAAGCGTTCGGCACACCCGGTGTCGTCCTGGCGAAAGCCAGGACCCATTACCCCGACTGCATCTTGTGCGAAGATTGGTGGCTACACTTGTGCTCCACAACTTGATCCTGTGGTAATGGGTCCTGGCTTTCGCCAGGACGACGCTGAGGGAGGAATGAATGTCCCAACCGACACCCCTCATCACCACCGAGCAGCTCGCCTCCGTTCTCGGCGATCCCAACCTTCGTCTCTACGACTGCACGACCTACAACGAGCCGGTGCCATCAGGCAGCGACGTGCCCTATCGCGCGGTGCCCGGCGACAAGACGTTCGCGGCGGGCCACATTCCGGGCGCCGATTTTCTCGACCTGCAAGGCGAGTTCTCCGACGCCTCCGCGCAACAGTTCTTCATGATGCCTGGCGTGGCCCAGCTAGAGGCCGCCTTCGGCCGCCATGGCGCCGATGCATCCAGGACCATCGTACTCTACAGCATCGGCACCATGATGTGGTCGACACGGTTCTGGTGGATGCTGCGCTCGCTCGGCGTCGACGCGCGGGTGCTCAACGGCGGCCTCGACAAATGGAAGGAAGAGGGACGACCGGTCGTAACAGGAGTGCCGAAGGGCTATCCGGCCACGACCTTCAAGGCCACACCGCGCGCGGGCTTCTTCGTCGACAAGAACACAGTGAAGGCGCGGCTCGGCGATCCCGCGACTGTTATCGTCAACGCGCTCGGGCCGCAGTTTCATCGCGGCCTCGAGCCGAGCCGCTACGGTCGGCCCGGCCGCGTTCCCGGTAGCGTCAATGTTCCCGCCGCAACCCTCACCAATGCCGACAAGACGCTGACGACGCTTGCCGATGCCGAAGCCAAATTCGCCGCGGCAGGCGTCACCCGCGACAAGACAGTGATCTGCTATTGCGGCGGCGGCATCTCGGCGACGATCGACCTGCTGCTGCTGACGCAACTCGGCTACGACAAGCTGACGCTCTACGACGCTTCGATGGGCGAGTGGGCAAGGGATCCGGCGCTGCCGATCGAGACGGACTAGGGTCTGTTGAGATTCACTTGGAATGGATGACAGCGGTGGCGAGGTAGATCATCGCTGCGAAGCTGCCGTCTGTCTTGTCACATCGCATCGCTATGCGTTTGAATTCCTTCAGCTTGCCGAAG